>CAYTXA010000001.1:0-8770 GCA_964440865.1 uncultured Muribaculaceae bacterium
GCCAGATCAAGACTGGTTCCCTCAGCCGTACCGACCGTATCTGCAAGTACAACCGCCTCATGAGAATCGAGGAGGAGCTTGGAGACGCTGCTGAGTATGGATACAAGAAGATCAGATAATTGATCTCCAACCTATTCCCTGATGAGGGTGACCAGAAATTCTGGTCGCCCTCTTTTTTGATGACTGTCGCCGGAGGGGATGGTCTCCGAAGGGCTCCGTTCCGCAGCTTCGCTGCTCCACTCCGGTCCCTCCCAAAGCCATCTGCGTCATTCGCTTCGCGAATAACTTGCTGTCTTCGGGAGGGGCCGGAGCGAAGCGGAGTTCCCCGGACCCATATACCCATCCTGCAAAAAAAGACCAACTCACTTTTGGATCAGCCCCCATTGCGTTTATAAAAAGTGCACTTTGTTTTATAAAAATCGCCACATTCCCGACAAGAAAGCACAAAATTTGCTAACTTAGGAACTCAGGAAAAAATTGTAATCATATATGGCAGAACAGAAAACAGGAAGAATCTCGCAGATCATCGGACCTGTTGTCGATGTCCATTTCGAGATGGGCAAGGGGAAAGGTGAGGCGGAACTTCCTCGTATCCATGATTCTCTGACCGTGGAGAGAAAAGATGGGCGCACCCTTGTCGTAGAAGTCCAGCAGCATATCGGCGAAGACACCGTGAGGTGTGTGGCGATGGATTCCACGGACGGGCTTCGCAGGGGAATGGAAGTCACCGACACCGGAACTCCTATCTCCATGCCTGCAGGTGCCCAGATCAGGGGCCGCGTACTGAATGTCACCGGCGACTCGATCGATGGCCTCGGCGAGCTGGACCGCACCGGCTCTCTTCCGATCCACCGTGAACCCCCGAAGTTCGAAGACCTGAAGACCTCCCAGGATGTCCTCTACACCGGCATTAAGGTGATCGACCTCCTGGAACCCTACCTTAAGGGCGGTAAGATCGGCCTGTTCGGAGGTGCCGGAGTGGGAAAGACCGTGCTGATCAAGGAACTGATCAACAATATCGCCAAGAAGCACAACGGTTTCTCAATATTCGCCGGAGTCGGCGAGCGCACCAGGGAAGGAAACGACCTCCTGCGCGAGATGATCGAATCCGGAGTAATCCGCTATGGCGATGCGTTCCTGGAGAGCATGAAGGAAGGCCACTGGGACCTCTCGAAGGTGGACCGCGAGGAAATAAAGAAATCGCAGGTCGCGATGGTGTTCGGCCAGATGAACGAACCGCCGGGAGCACGTTCCTCCGTCGCCCTTTCGGGTCTGACCATGGCGGAGTCGTTCCGTGACAGCACCGACCCCGAAAGTCCGCACGATATCCTCTTCTTCATAGACAACATCTTCCGTTTCACCCAGGCAGGAAGCGAGGTGTCGGCCCTCCTTGGCCGTATGCCTTCTGCCGTGGGCTACCAGCCTACGCTTGCCACCGAGATGGGACAGATGCAGGAGAGGATCACTTCGACCAAGAACGGGTCCATCACGTCCGTCCAGGCGGTCTATGTCCCTGCCGACGACCTCACCGACCCTGCTCCTGCCACGACGTTCACGCACCTCGATGCCACGACTGTGCTGAGCCGAAAGATCACGGAACTCGGTATCTATCCGGCAGTTGACCCTCTCGCATCGACATCCCGTATCCTCGACCCGAACATCGTCGGCGAAAGGCACTACACCGTCGCCCAGAAGGTCAAGGAAATTCTCCAGCGCAACCAGGAGCTACAGGACATCATCTCGATCCTCGGCATGGACGAGCTCTCCGACGAGGACAAGACCACCGTTAACCGCGCCCGCCGCGTGCAGAGGTTCCTTTCCCAGCCGTTTGCGGTCGCAGAGCAGTTCACCGGCGTCCCGGGCGTGATGGTCGACATCGACGACACCATCGACGGGTTCGACAGAATTCTCAATGGCGAAGTGGACTACCTTCCGGAGCAGGCATTCCTCAACGTAGGAACGCTGGACGATGCGATAAAGAAGGGCGAAGCGATCCTTGCCAAAGCTAAGGAATGATGGAAAAGCCTGTCAGACTGATAGTGATGACTCCCCAGGAGACCCTTCTCGACGTGGCTGCGCAGGCTGTCGAGTTGCCTGGAGTATGCGGCCTCTTCGAAGTGCTTGCCGGACATGCCCCGCTGATCACTGCGCTGAAGGAAGGCGCAGTGGAGTATAAGGACGGAAACGGGGAGTGGAGGAAGGTCGGAATTGCCTCGGGATTCGTGGAGGTCCTGGACAACAAGGTTACTGTTTGCGCTGAAACGAAATGAGAAAACTGGTTCTCATATTGATATCGCTGCTTCTTGCCGTGTCGCTGCCAGCCCATTCGGAGGACTTCGACATGACGGAAGTCATATTCGAGCATATAGGCGATTCCTACGAGTGGCACATTGCCACGTTCGGGGACACGGATGTCTCGATCTACCTGCCGGTCATCGTACGCGGCAGTGAGACCGGCTGGCACGTGTTCTCCTCCAGGCATCTCTACAAGGACGGCGAATGGGAAGGATTCCATATCGCCCCGTCGGGAGCCGCGAACGAGGGGAAGATCGTGGCGGCGGACGGGACGCGCCCGCTGGACATCTCGATAACGAAGAATGTGCTCTCCCTTATCATGAGCAGTATACTCCTCGCCATACTTATCCTGCTGACAGCCAGGTGGTACAAGCGTCACGACCCGACGAGGGAAGCTCCTTCCGGCATCGCAGCCTACATGGAGCCGGTTGTCATGATGGTCCATGAGATGGCCCGGGAGAACATAGGCGAGGACTACCGCAGGTTCTCTCCCTACCTGATCACGGCATTCACGTTCATCCTGCTGAACAACTTCATGGGCATCATCCCGATTTTCCCGGGAGGAGCGAACCTGACCGGAAACATCGCCATTACGCTCGTGCTTGCCCTGATCACGTTCCTGACGTTCATGCTGAACGGGACGCGGCACTTCTACGGCGAAATGCTGAATCCGGACGTGCCGATATTCCTGAAACCTATAATGCCTGTCATCGAGATATTCAGCAACCTGATAAGACCCGTCTCCCTGACGATCCGACTGTTCGCCAACATGCTTGCCGGACATATCCAGATCATATCGGTTGTCCTGCTGATTTTCATCATGGCAAAGTATGGCCCGCTGATGTGCGGAGGCATGACAGTGGTATCTGTCGGGTTCGGACTTTTCCTGGATGCCCTGGAGCTGCTGATCTCCTTCATCCAGGCTTACGTGTTCACGATGCTGTCGTCGATCTATATCGGCCTCGCACGTGCAAAGGAATGAAACAGAATAGAATAAATATTTAAAACAAAGTCATTATGTTACTCACAATCTTACTTCAGGCAGTTGCCGGAGCGGCTCTCGGAAAAGCTGGTGCTGCTCTTGGTGCAGGACTTGCAGCTTTTGCTGCCGGATATGGAATCGGCAAGATCGGATCTTCTGCAAATGAGGCCATCGCCCGTCAGCCTGAGGCTGCAGGCAACATCCGTTCCAGCATGATCATCGTAGCCGGTATGGTCGAGGGTGCAGCCCTCTTCGCGATCATCGTATCCCTGCTGGCAATTCTGGTCAAGTAAACCATGAACCTGATCACACCGGATCCGGGCCTTCTTTTCTGGATGGTCCTGATATTCGCCATCCTTCTCTTCGTGCTTGCAAAGTGGGGTTTCCCCGCGATTACGGGCGCAGTGGAGAAGAGGACGGCCCATATCAAGGACTCCCTTGCCCAGGCTGAGGATGCCCGGAAGAAGATGGAAGAGCTTGCAGCCGAGCAGAGGGCTCTGCTCGACAAAACCCGCAAGGAGCAGGCTGCCGTGATCAAGGAGGCCACAGATACCAAGAACCGTATCATAGAGCAAGCGAAGGAAGAGGCCTCCAGACAGACGGCAATGATGCTGGAGAAGGCCAAGACCGACATCGCCGCCGAGAAGGAGAGTGCCCTCCGGGACATCCGCAAGGAGGTTGCCCTGCGGTCGATAGTGGTGGCAGGGAAGGTGCTCCGCAAGGATCTTTCCACGGACAAGTCACAGGCTGACTATATCGGGAGGCTGGTCGACGAGATAGCCGGGAGCAAGCCAAAGGAGAATTAGCCATGAGCAGGGGAGACGTGACATCGCGCTATGCAAGAGCGCTTCTGAAGTTCTCACAGGCAAACGGGGACGGGGAGAAGACATGCGACCAGGCGAGGCGGCTGGAGGAAACTCTGGACGTGACGGCCAAGCTGCGTGAAGTTATATCCGATGCCCAGGCCGTCAGGATGGGCAAGAAGATGGAACTCCTGCGCGATGCTGTCCTGCCGGAGAAGCTTACGGCCTCGATGGAGGGCTTCCTGCGTCTTGTGCTCCGCAACGGGAGAGCTGCGGAACTGAGGTTCATCCTCCACACGTTCCGCATCATGTACCTCAGGTCCATGAACCTCCACCTTGCGACCCTGGTAACGGCAACTGAACCTCCGGCGGGCCTTGCGGACGAAATCCGCGGCATGTTCGAGAAGAAAATCGGAGGTTCGCTCAGGATCATCAGCCGGGTAGATCCCTCGATCATCGGCGGCATGGTCCTGTACATAGATGATTTCCTCTACGATGGCAGCGTCAGCGGGCAGCTTGAGAAGCTGCGCCGTTCATTCGTGGAGAAGAATAGAAGGATATTATAATGGCAGAGAACAATATCATAAAACCAAGCGAAGTTTCCGATATCCTGCTCCAGCAGCTTGAGAGCATGGATATCAGCGCGAAATATGAGGAGGTCGGCACAGTCCTCGAGGTAAGCGATGGCGTGGCCAGGATCTATGGCCTTGCCAACGCCGAAGCCGGGGAGCTGCTCGAGTTCGAGAACGGCGAGATGGCTGTTGTCATGAACCTCGAGGAAGACAATGTCGGAGCCGTGCTTTTCGGACCGACGGACCTCGTGAAGGAGAACATGACCGTCAAGCGTACCGGCCGCATCGCAAGCATCATGGTCGGCGAGGGCATGGTCGGGCGTGTCGTGGACCCGCTTGGAAACCCGCTCGACGGCCTCGGCCCCATCAAGGGCGAGACCGTGGAAATGCCTCTCGAGAGGAAGGCCCCCGGCGTAATCTACCGCCAGCCTGTTGAGCAGCCGCTCCAGACCGGCCTGAAGGCTATTGATGCCATGATCCCCATCGGGCGTGGCCAGAGGGAGCTGATCATCGGCGACCGCCAGACCGGGAAGACCGCAATCGCAGTCGATACGATCATCAACCAGAGGCCTGAGTTCCTCAAGGGGAAGCCTGTATATTGTATCTACGTTGCCATAGGCCAGAAGGCAAGCACCGTAGCATCTCTTGTCGAGACTCTCCGCAGCAAGGGAGCCATGGACTACACCATCGTTGTCGCAGCCACTGCCGCTGACCCTGCCGCCCTGCAGTACTATGCCGCTTTTGCCGGAGCTGCCGTCGGGGAGTATTTCCGCGATACGGGCCGTGATGCGCTTGTCGTCTACGATGACCTCTCGAAACAGGCTGTCGCATACAGGGAAATCTCCCTGATCCTGCGCCGTCCTTCCGGACGCGAGGCTTACCCGGGAGATGTGTTCTACCTGCATTCCCGTCTGCTCGAAAGGGCTGCCAAGATCATTGACCAGCAGGAAGTTGCGGAAAAGATGAACGACCTTCCCGCTTCGCTGCGCGGAAAGGTGAAGGCAGGCGGCTCGCTGACCGCACTGCCAATAATCGAGACCCAGGCCGGAGATGTCTCTGCCTACATCCCGACCAACGTGATCTCCATCACCGACGGCCAGATCTACCTCGAAAGCGGCCTCTTCAACGAGGGCATCCGTCCCGCCATCAATGTCGGAATTTCCGTGTCCAGGGTCGGCGGAAGCGCCCAGCTCAAAAGCATGAAGAAAGTCGCTGGAACCCTCAAGATCGACCAGGCCCAGTACACCGAGCTCGAGTCCTTCACCAAGTTCTCCTCCGATGTTGACAAGGTGACCGAGATGGCCCTCGACAAGGGACGCAAGAACAAGCAGCTGCTGGTCCAGCCCCAGTACAGCCCCATGCCTGTCGGAGAGCAGGTCGCCATCCTGTACTGCGGCACCCACGCCCTGATGAAGGATGTCCCGCTGGACAAGATACGCGAGTTCCAGGACTCATTCCTGTCTTCCATGAGGGCTTCCCACAAGGATGTGCTCGACATGCTGGATTCCGGCAAGTACGATGACTCCGTCGGCGCCGTAATCGAGAGGGTCGCTGCCGATGCCGCAGCCCAGTACAAGGCTGCATAACAAATTGAAGTACAATGGCTTCGCTTAAGGAAATAAAGGGAAGGATTGCTTCTGTGAAGAGTACCGTGAAGGTGACGTCTGCCATGAAGATGGTCGCGTCTGCCAAGCTTCGCGTGGCACAGAAGCGTATCGGGAACATGGTCCCGTATGAGTCCATGCTGAGAGGGATACTTGTCGGTATCATGAAGGATCCTTCTTCTGGTGGTGTCATTGCCGGAGATTCCCTTTCCGCTGCCCGCGAGCCTTTGAGAAACGTGGCGCTTGTGTGCTTCTCCTCGAATTCGTCGCTTTGCGGCGGGTTCAACGCCAATGCCATCCGCCTTGCCTCTTCTGTCATCGACGAGTACAAGGCTGCCGGCATAGGCCTGACTGTGTATTCGGTCGGGCGCAAGATGGCCGCCGCATTGAAGAAAAAAGGCTATCCCTCACCGGTGGACTATACTGCGATGGCCGGTAAGCCGGAGTATGACGGAGCCGCCGCTCTGGCGAAGGAGCTTGTGGATGGCTTTTCTTCCGGCCGTTTCGACAAGGTCGAGCTGATCTACAACCACTACAAGTCGAATTCCAGCCAGCCGACGGTCCGCGAGACCTATCTCCCGCTTTCCCTGGAGGATTCGGTGTCTGCAATGTCAGAACTGGCGAAGAAGGCCCATCGTTCAGAGGATGGTCCTGCGCCCGAAGCCCCGTCGATTTCTGCCTCAGCCGATTACATTTTCGAGCCGGGCAAGGAGGAGCTTATGAAGATTCTGCTCCCGAAGGTCGTGATGCTGAAGATCTATACGGTCCTGCTGGATACGAATGCCGCTGAACATGCGGCCCGCACCATGGCCATGCAGATGGCAACGGACAACGGTAATGACCTGCTCTCTGACCTGACGCTCCAGTACAACAAGGGCCGCCAGCAGAAGATCACAACGGAGCTTCTCGACATCGCAGGAGGCTCCATGCAATAGACTATCTATCAGAGATTGAGCCAGCGGACGGAAGAGTCGCGGCGCCACCATGTGAGCTGTTTCTTGGCGTAGTGGCGGGTGTTCCGCTGGATCAGGGCTATGGCGTCGTCCAAGGTTCTTGGAATCGGCCAGACGGAAGAAGAGATTCCGTCTGGCTTTGTTGCATTCATGGGGAGATCTGTCGGAAGAAGTCCTGCCTGCGCGTCGAAGAGGGCGAAAAGTTCCTGATATCCAACTGTCTGCAGGGCGGGGTAGCCTCGGAGCGGCAGGAGGGATCTGGCCTCGTCCACGAGCCCGGCATCAATCATCCCCAGAACCCGCTGGTCTATGCGGCGGTACAGCTCTTCTGCAGGCCTTGTCAGGCATATTTTTTCTATCCCGAAATCTCTCTTGCGGGCGAATCCCGCCTTGAATGATGAGAATGGTTTCCCGGTCTGGAGGCATATTTCCAGTGCGCGCACAACGCGTGCCGGATTTGAGATGTCCGTGGACGCATATCCTTCAGGGTCAAGCTGCCTGAACTGCGTCTGGAGAGACGATATCCCTTCCTCCCGGAGCCGCAGCTTGAGGCTGGAGCGTAGGGCGGGATCTGCCTCCGGAAGGTCAGCCGTCCCATTGCACACGGCATCTATATAGAATCCTGATCCTCCGCACATTACGAGAACTTCGTGCCCCTCCCCGAATAGCTTCCTGATTAGCCCCAGAGCATCGGCTTCATACTGTCCGGCGGAATATGGATCCCTGACAGAAATGGTCTGGACGAAATAGTGCCGGACCCTCGAAAGCTGTTCCGGAGAAGGCACGGCGGTGCCTATTGTCATCTCGCGGTACATCTGCCGCGAATCGCATGAGATAATCGGGGAAAAATACCGCTCGGCGAGCGATATCGCATAGTCGGTTTTCCCGACTCCTGTCGGGCCGCAGATTACAATGAGTTTTCCGGGCACGGGGAATGGCTAGAGTGCGCCCTCGTCGGGATCGAAGACCTCTTTTCCCTCGTCGTCATCCTCCTCTTCCTCCTCGTCTTCGTCCTCATCATCGTCCTCGTCATCGTCGAAATCCTTGTCGTCGTCATCTCCGAGATCATCGTCGCCCCAGGGCATCTCGCCGTCATGGTGCTTGGGATGTTTCTGATCCTCAGGCAGATCCACGTATGCAACGTATCCGTTCTCGAACGCCTCCGGGTTCGGCCCGATGAAGTTTGCCTCGTCCCTGAGCAGATGCGGATATGTCACTCCCTCCCTGTCGTCGACAACGCCTTCGTAGGTCACTATCACGCTCTTGCGTGCCGTGACGTCGTAGAAGAAGATGAAGGATGCGATGCCTTTCCTGACAGTGTCGGAAACCGTTACCGTGTCGATGGCGCCTGCCCCCAGGTCGAATGCGGAATACCTCGCCACGAGATTCCCCGCCTCGTCAAGAGCCTTGAACTGGATCAGCTGGTCGCGCGGAAAATCCATGTCGGAAGTCATTGCGAGCTGGAATTCGTAGAGCGTTGTGTCCGGCTTCAGTTCGTAGACCCTGGCGAAACCTTTGAGGCCAGGAAGGGATATGCGGTATCTAAGTGCCATGTCAGGTG
>CAYTXA010000001.1:8780-50431 GCA_964440865.1 uncultured Muribaculaceae bacterium
AACTGGACGCCAAAGATAGCTATTATTCCAGTTCTTTTCACTAAATTCGTGAACATTCTATGGAAAATGACCAGTACATATCGATAGCCGGCAGGGGCGAGGGAATCTACAAGGACCGCGGCAGCAAGTTCATAGCCGTTGCCATGCCCGCGTCGACGGAGGAGGAGGCGCGGTCGTGTCTGGACGAGGTCAGGAGCGTCTATCATGACGCCCACACGAAGGCATATGCCTGGAGGATCGGCAGGGATGGGGAGACATGGAAAGTGAACGATGACGGCGAGCCCTCCGGAAGCGCCGGCAGGCAGATTCTCGGGCAGATGATGTCGAGGAGCCTTTCCGATGTAATAGTCGTGGTTGTGCGCTATTTCGGCGGCACTAAGCTCGGCATCCCGGGGCTCATCAAGGCATTCAAGACCTCCAGCGCCGATGCTCTGGACAGCGCGGGAACGGTGGTGAAGACTGTGACAAGACGCTTCCGCATCAGTTTCGGATACATGGAGATGAATGACGTGATGAAAGTGCTGAAGGACCTGTCGCTTCGGCCGGAAAAACAGGATTTCGGAGAAGCATGCTCGCTGGAAGCATCCGTGCGCGAGGCGTCGGTCGGGGAGCTGGAGCGTAGGCTTGGTTTCGTCGAAGGCGCCGTCGTTGAAGAAATTCTCTGAAACGATATCAAAATCAATATATTTTTACTATATTTGGAATCCAAAAGAAAAATTAAAACCAGAACACACTAACAATAACCAAATCGATCATGAAAAAAGTTCATGTTTTCTATGCCGGTCCCTGCCTTCTCCCTAAGGAAGCGATCGACAACACGATTGAGGCAATGAAAGACTTTGCCGGAACAGGAGTTTCCCTCCTTTCGATTTCCCACAGGACAAAGGAATGGGAGGCCGTGATGGACGAAACCCGCCAGAACTGGCGTGACCTCCTGCACATCCCGGATGACTATGAGGTAGTCTTCCTCGGCGGCGGTGCCAGTCTCCAGTTCCTTTATGTAGCCATGAACTATCTTGAGCACAAGGCTGCCTACCTTGACACCGGCACATGGGCCCACAAGGCTCTCGTGGAGGCCCAGGGCATCGGCGAGGCTTATGCGATTGCCTGCTCCAAGGACAAGAACTACACCTACATCCCGAAGGGATTCGAGATTCCGACGGATATCGACTATCTGCACATCACTACCAACAACACCATCTACGGTACCGAGATCCGCAAGGATATCGACTGCCCTGTTCCCCTTATCGCGGACATGTCTTCCGATATCATGAGCCGTCCCGTCGATGTCAGCAAGTACACCATGATCTACGGCGGTGCCCAGAAGAATGTCGGCCCTGCCGGCGTCATCTTCGCGATCATCAAGAAGGATTCTCTCGGCAAGGTAAGCCGCCATATCCCGACGATGCTCGACTACTCGACCCATATCAAGAAAGGCTCCATGTTCAACACTCCTCCCGTCGGCAACATCTTCGTCATGAACGAGACCCTGAAGTGGATCAAGGCCAACGGCGGCGTTGAGGGAATGGAGAAACGCGACAAGGCCAAGGCAGATCTCCTCTACGGGGAAATCGACCGCAACTCCATGTTCGTAGGAACAGCTGCAAAGGAGGACCGTTCGAGGATGAACGTCTGCTTCGTGATGGCTCCCGGCCGCGAGGAACTGAATGACAAGTTCTTCGAGTTCGCCACCGAAAGGGGCATGGTCGGCATCAAGGGCCACCGCAGCGTCGGCGGATTCCGCGCATCTCTCTACAATGCATGCTCCCTCGAGGACGTACAGGCTCTCGTGGACTGCATGGAGGATTTCGAGAAACAGTACAAATAACAGGCAGTCATGAAAGTTCTTGTTGCAACACAGAAGCCCTTTGCCGCAGTTGCGGTCGAGGGCATAAAGAAAATACTCGGCGAGGCAGGACATGAAGTTGTCATGCTCGAGAAATATGCAGACGAAGATGCCCTCAGGAAGGCAGTCGGCGACGTCAACGCAATGATCGTCCGTTCCGACAAGATCACCCCCGCAGTCCTCGATGCTGCTCCCGCCCTGAAGATCATCGTCCGTGCCGGCGCAGGCGTCGATTCCATCGATCTTGCTGCCGCAAAGGAGCGTGGCGTGGTTGTCATGAACACGCCCGGCCAGAATGCCAACGCTGTCGCGGAGCTCGTCCTCTGCATGATGATCTACATGAGCCGCAACCAGTTCACTCCCGGAACCGGCACGGAACTTCTCGGAAAGAAGCTCGGTGTCCAGGCATATGGCCATGTGGGCCGTCTCGTGGGCGAGAAGGCAAAGGCTCTCGGAATGGAGGTCCTCGCAGTGGATCCATATATCCCGGCAGACAAGATCAGGGAAATGGGTGCTACTCCGGTCTCAACGGCCGAGGAGCTCTACGAGAAGAGCGATTTCGTCTCCATCCATACTCCTGCAACTCCCGAGACCATAGGTTCGATCGGCTATGACCTCATCACGAAGCTCCCGAAGGGAGGCTGCCTGCTCAATGCTGCGCGCAAGGAGGTCATCGACGAGGCTGGCCTGAAGAAGGCTCTCGAGGAGAGGACAGACCTGAAATACTGCGCTGACCTTGCTCCGGACAACTATGCTGCCCTGAAGGAGGAATTCGGCAACCGCATATTCGCTACTCCCAAGAAAATGGGTGCCCAGACTGCGGAGGCGAACATAAACGCCGGTCTTGCCGCGGCCCGTCAGATCGTGGATTATTTCGCAACGGGAAACACTCGTTTCCAGGTAAACAAATAGTGCCATGGGAGTGAGAGTCAAGCCTTTTGCAGCGGTTAGGCCGCCGAAGTCCCTTGTGACTGAGGTTGCAGCTCCGCCCTATGATGTCCTCGACAGCGAAGAAGCCAAGGAAATGGCAGGGGAGAAGTCCCTTCTCCATATCACGAAGCCGGAGATAGACTTCGACCCCATCCTTCCCGACCATGACCAGAGGGTCTACGACGAGGCTGTCAGGAATTTCAAGGAGTGGCGCCAGAAGGGATGGCTGGTGCAGGATCCTGAGGAATACTACTATGTCTATGCCCAGACGATGGGCGAGCGTACGCAGTATGGTATCGTCCTGTGCGCCAACACGGACGACTACATGACAGGCAAGATCAAGAAGCATGAGCTTACCCGCAAGGAGAAGGAAGACGACCGCATGATCCATGTCCGTATCCAGAATGCGAACATCGAGCCGGTTTTCTTTGCCTACAAGGACAACAGCGAGCTTCGCGACATCATGATGAAGGCTGCGGCGGGCGAGCCCGAGTACAGCTTCATCGACGAGAACAATTTCGGCCACAGGTTCTGGGTAATCCGTGACCGCAAGACCATAGACCGCATCACCGAGCTGTTCTCGACCCAGGTCGACGCCTTCTATGTCGCTGACGGTCACCATCGTACGGCTGCCGCCGCCAGGGTCGGAGCCGAGAAGAAGGCTGCCAATCCGCACCATACCGGCAACGAGGAGTACAACTTCTTCATGGCCGTATGCTTCCCGGAGAGCGAGCTGAAGATCATGGACTACAACAGGGTCGTGAAGGATCTCAACGGATTCGGCGAGGCGGATTTCGTGGAGGCTCTGAAGAAGGATTTCGATGTTGTGGAGAAGGGGAGCGGAATCTATACTCCTGACCATCTCCACAATTTCTCGATGTATCTTGGCGGGAAGTGGTATAGCCTTGAGGCAAAGCCCGGCCGCTATGACGACAGCGATCCTATCGGAGTGCTCGATGTGACTGTCCTTTCGAATCTCGTTCTCGACAAGCTGCTGGGAATCAAGGATCTGCGTACGGACAAGAGGATAGATTTCGTCGGCGGTATCCGTGGACTTGGCGAGCTGAAGCGTCGTGTCGACAGCGACGAGATGAAAGTCGCCTTTGCGCTCCATCCCGTATCCATGAGCCAGCTGATCAACATAGCCGACAGCGGCAAGATCATGCCTCCGAAGACCACCTGGTTCGAGCCGAAGCTCCGCTCCGGTCTCGCAATCCACCTCCTCGGCTAGGCTTGCCCCGGGCGCTAATCTTACTGAAGCCGGACAACAATCACATTTGTCCGGCTTCTTTTGTGGTACTTTGCCGCCGAAAGTCTGGACGGACGAACCTAGTCGTCGATGCGGGAGATGCGTGCGCCGAGGGCGTTAAGACGGCCGTCGATGTCCTCGTACCCGCGGTCAATCTGCTCGATGTTGCCGATGATGCTTGTCCCCTTTGCGGACATGGCCGCAAGCAGAAGCGCGATACCCGCCCTGATGTCGGGCGAAGACATCTTCCCCGCACGAAGCCTGAAATTGTGGTCATGTCCGATGACAACAGCCCTGTGCGGATCGCAGAGGATGATCTGCGCACCCATGTCTATCAGCCTGTCCACGAAGAACAGCCTGCTCTCGAACATCTTCTGGTGGATCAGCACGCTGCCCCTGCACTGGGTGGCCACGACCAGCATGACACTCAGAAGGTCAGGCGTCAGACCCGGCCATGGAGCATCGGCAATCGTCATTATCGACCCATCCATGAACGAATCGATCTCATAGCTTTCCTGCGCCGGCACATAGATGTCGTCCCCCCTCTGCTCGAGGTGTACCCCGAGGCGGCGGAACTGCTCCGGGATTATGCCGAGGTTGGAGTAGGACGTGTCCTTGATGGTGATGCTGCTGCGGTTGAGAGCTGCCATGCCGATGAACGAGCCCACCTCGATCATGTCCGGAAGTATAATGTGCGATGCCCCGTGGAGCTCGCCTACTCCGTTGATGCTCAGGAGATTGGACCCGATTCCGGATATGTCGGCACCCATGGCGCACAGAAGCCTGCAAAGCTGCTGGACATAGGGCTCGCAGGCGGCGTTGTAGATTGTTGTCGTACCCTCCGCCAGGACTGAAGCCATCAGGATGTTGGCAGTACCGGTCACGGAAGCCTCGTCGAGTAGCATGAAGCGCCCCTGTAGACGCCCGCCGCTCGAAAGCCGGAACGCCTTGTGCTCTTCTTCATACACCAACGATGCCCCAAGAGCCTGGAGCCCGGCAATCTGGGTGTCGACCCTGCGGCGGCCGATCTTGTCCCCGCCTGGCTTGGGGAACCATACGTGCCCGAAGCGGGCAAGCAGCGGACCGGACACCATGACAGATCCGCGGAGTGCCTTGCAGCGCGAAAGGAAGTCGGCACTTTCGAGATAATCGAGGTCTATGTCATCAGCCTGGAATGTATACTCATCCTTCTTCGGGTGGTCAACCTTCACCCCCATGGTCCTGAGCAGGTCGACCAGATTCCTGACGTCCAGGATGTCCGGAACATTGGACATTGTGACCTTGCTGCTGGTCAGAAGCGTGGCGCAGATGACTTCAAGTGCCTCATTCTTTGCGCCTTGCGGAGTGATTTCGCCACTGAGGGCGTGGCCGCCTTCTATAACAAACGATGACATACCCTATATGATTTCGGCCTCAGGCACGAGCTCTATTGCGAAGCGCTCCTGCACGGAAGCTCTGATTTTCTTTTCCAGTTCCACGATTTCTTCAGGCCGTGCCTTGCCTGTCGCATTCACGATCACGAGCGGCTGGCTCCATACGCCTGCGTTCCCGCCCCTGTAATTCTTCCACCCGCAGCGGTCGATGAGCCATGCTGCAGGAATCTTGACTTTGTCCCCGGGCAGGCCGTAATGCGGTACGATCCCTTCGCTTTGGGCGATTCTCTCATATAACTCCTTGTCCACTACGGGATTGCGGAAAAAGCTTCCCGCGCTCCCGACCTTTGCGGGGTCCGGAAGCTTCTCCCTGCGGATTCCGATTATCACCTCGCGGACCTTCTCCGGAGTGAGGTCGCTAAGTTCGGTCCCGTCCTTGGCAAGAGAGTCCCTGACTGCCGAAAGGACATTTCCATAGCCGAGACAGGGGCTGTATTCATGGCTGAGGGAGAATACGACCGCAGTGATGACGTAGCGCCCCTTTCCCTCATGCTTGAACATGGATTCCCTGTAGCCGTACCTGCAATCTTCTTTGCTCAGGACGACCTCCTGCAAAGTGCTGGCATCCAGGCACTCAACCCTCTCTATAAGCTCTCCGGCCTCTTTCCCGTATGCCCCGATGTTCTGCACCGCCGCAGCCCCGACTTCACCGGGAATCAGGGAAAGGTTCTCAGGTCCCCACAGCCCCTTGCCGGCGCACCATGCGCAGAAATCATCCCAGACCATGCCTGCCCCCACGCGGAGGGAGCCGTCCGGAAGCTCTTCGAGGAAATTTATCCTCGAGTGGAGAATAGTGCCGGGAAAGTCCTTGGTAAAGAGCAGGTTGCTTCCGCCGCCAATCGGGAAGAAAGGCTGAGGGAATTCGTCCCTTCGGGCAAGGACACCGCGCAGCTCGTCCACGCTGTCATATTCCACGACACACTTCGCGCTCACTTCCATCCTGAAAGTGTTCATCTCGCGAAGGCTCTTGTCATGGAAAATACGCATATCTACAAATATACTGAAAAATCCCGTGCCGACCGCTAAAGCCGGCGGAGAAGGGCAAGCCCATGGCGGAGCGGAAGGATAAGGCTTTCGACTCTCGGGTCGGACGAGGCAAGGTCATTGAACCGTACAATGCCCTGGGTCTGGGCGTCCTGCGGGACGGGATCCTCATAAGGCTTTCCTCCCCAAAGCACATCGTCCGCAACAATGAGCCCTCCTGGCCTGACAATGCCGACCACGGCAGAGAAGTACTTGTCATACTGCCTCTTGTCGGCATCAATGAATACCAGGTCATAGGTTTTCCCGAGCCCCGGGATTGTCTCAAGTGCATCCCCGATGTGGAGGCGGATCCGGGAGGTGAGCCCTGCACGCCTGAAACCCTCTTCTATCAGGCCGCTCAGCTCTTCGTTGACCTCGAGCGTGTCCAGAAACCCGTCCTCCGGAAGCCCTGAGGCAAGGCATATTGCCGAATACCCTGTGAACGTGCCTATTTCCAGCACGTTGCGCGCCCCCGTAAGTTCCACCAGCATCTTCAGCAGCTCTCCCTGCACAGGCCCCGCGAGCATCTGCGGATAGTTGGTCCTGAGGAATGTCTCCCTCTCCAGCCACCGCAGCGCATCGTTCACGGCGGAAGTATGCGTCTCTATGTATTTTTCCCTGTCCATGGATCAGACATATATAAGCTTGGAAATGTTCTCTTTCACGAACAGCCTCCGGCACAGCTCCAGGATCTCCCCGGAAGTGACGGACATGAACTGCTCCCGGATGACCTCGTCCGGAAGGATTCTCCCGGTCTTCAGCAGGTCCCAGCCAAGCGCGAGGCAGAGCGACTCGCCGTTCTCGTTCGCTATTGCCAGCTGCCCCAGGAATTGCTTCTTTGCCGCAAGAAGACGGCTTTCGCTGAAAGGATGCTCGCGCAACCCGCCAAGAAGCAGGCTTATGGCTCTCAGGCACTTGGGAAGGTTCTCCTTCTCGCAGCCGAGGGTTATGCACAGGTCTCCGGCATCCGAGTACTGGGAATAGGCGCAGTCGACCCCGTAGACCCATCCGCGCCTTTCGCGCAGCCTCTCGTTGAGGAGACTGTTCGATGCCGGTCCGCCGAGCATGTTGGAGAGCAGGATCGTGGCAAGCCTGTCGCGGCCCTCGTACGGGGACGGAGCCTTCACCCCGATTACGGCATTGGCTTCATTGTTGTCCTTGTCCTCGGAAACGTCGAAATGTACGGCTACAGGGTCGTAGAAGAGGGTGCCGTCGTACTTGTCCCTGACTCCGGCGACCGGAGCTCCGGCGGTGTGGCCTGCGAACACCTTGTCCAGAAAATGCAGAAGCTTCTGCTCCACTTCGCGCGGATCCTCCGGAGAGACAATCGTAAATGCCATTGCCTCAGGGATGAACCGCGACTCCGTGAATTTCCTAAGGTCGCCGGCCGTTATGCTTCTGACGGATTTCTCCGTTCCGAGGACTTTCCTCGAAAGAGGATGTCCGGCGAAGAGACGCTCCTCGAACGAATCGAAGATGTCGTCCGAAGGCGAATCCCTGTAGGAGAGAATTTCATCGATGACAACCCCTCTTTCCTTCTCGATTTCCGCCTCGGGGAATGCCGGCTCGGTGGCAAGCTCGAGAAGGAGGGAAGCCGCCCGCCAGAGGTCCTCCTTCAGGACCATAGCATGGACCACGATTTCCTCTCTCGTAGTGTAGGCGTTGAGGTCTCCGCCTAGACGCTCCAGATAGTTGTTGATCGTCCTGGAGCTCTTGTGCCTCGTGCCCTTGAATATTGTGTGTTCCGTGAAATGGGCGATTCCTTCGGGAAATTTGCCCTCGGAACGGGTTCCGCTCTTTATGCTTAGTGCGCAGTAGGCGACAGCCTTCCCGCTCTGGGCAATGCCGTAAAGCATGCCGCAGGATGCTCTGCCGCTCAGAAATTCCGCCATATGCTGATGTTATTTCCGGGAATAGGCAATCCTCCTGACATCCGATGCCGTGAACCCGCCGCTCCTGTTCTTCCCGTACCAGTAGAGCGCGAGCGTCCCCGTGTCGAAGAGCATCGTGTAGCAATTTTTCTTTCCGCGTACGACGTAACTGGTCAGGGTCCTGGGCTCGGCCTCCTGCATCATGGCGTCGGCTTCGTCCGAAGAATAGGCCTTCGGATTGTAGTAGGCCCCGCTTGCAGTGTCCGAAATGTCGGACGGGTCAAACACTACCTGATAATCAGGAACCTTAGACAGCTTTTCGACGATTTTCCCTATGCTTCCGAACCCGCTGGACAGGGCTCTTGTCATATAGTTCTGGACCGTCACCAGCAGGGCAGGCATGTAGACCGTGACGCGCCCTGACATGTCGGAATCGCTGCAGACGGGAATCCTCACCGCCTCGACCATGTCTTCCACCTTCGCCTGCCCGCCTTTCATCAGGGAAAGGAACAGAATTCCCGGCTCATCGTCGTTGCGTGTCGTCACGAGGAAGTACAGGTCATCCCTCTTGCGGAGAGAACTGAACTCGGAGGTGTCGCAGATCTCGAACGGGGACACGTTCCATGTCGTCCTCGCGGCATCCCTCAGTGCAGCGTCGAAGAAGTCCCTTCCGGTAAGGACAATCTTGGTCGTGCGGATTGGGAAGTCGCTGATTTTCTCCCTCTTGGTTGTTATCTGGGCCTGGGCCGCGGCGGCAAGCGACGCCACGGACAGGAGCAGTATGATCAAAAGTTTTCGCATGCCGCTAATTTAAGCAAATTATGCGTAAATTTGTCAGCATGTCGGAATACATCGTATCTGCAAGGAAATACCGTCCGGACTCGTTCGATTCGCTGATCGGCCAGGACAATATCGTACAGACGCTGAAGAACTCCATCAGGCGCGGGCAACTGGCTCATGCCTATCTGTTCTGCGGTCCGCGTGGAGTCGGAAAGACCAGCGCCGCGAGGATATTCGCCAAGACCATAAACTGCGAGAACCTCTCCGAGGATCTCGAGCCGTGCGGGCATTGCGAGTCATGCATATCCTTCCAGGAGGGACGCTCGTACTGTATCCATGAGCTCGATGCCGCATCGAACAACTCCGTCGACGACATCAAGGCCCTGATCGACCAGGTCAATGTGCCTCCGCAGGTCGGAAAGTACAGCGTGTTCATAGTCGATGAGGTCCACATGCTGTCGCAGGCGGCCTTCAACGCGTTCCTCAAGACTCTCGAGGAACCGCCCGCACATGCGATCTTCATCCTCGCCACGACCGAGAAGCACAAGGTCCTTCCGACCATCATGTCCCGTTGCCAGACCTACGACTTCAACCGCATCAGCATCGCGGACATGGTGCGCAACATGAGGATGATAGCGGAGAAGGAGGGCATCAGCATCGACGACGAGTCGCTCCACGTCATTGCGATGAAGGCGGACGGGGCGATGAGGGATGCGCTGACGATATTCGACCAGACGGTTGCATTCTGCGGAACGGACATACGCTACGAGGATGTGCTGCGCAATCTCGGCGTGCTGGGATATGACTACAGCTTCTCGCTCGTGGATGCATTCCTCAATGCGGACTACAAGACGGCTCTCCGGACTCTAGACGAGATTCTTTCGAAGGGATTCAATGCCCTGTATTTCGTGACGTCGCTGAGTTCGCACCTGCGCGACCTTGTCGTGGCGAAGGAGGACGGACTGGATTCGCTTCTCGAACTGCCTGATTCTCTGAAGAAAAGGTATCGCGAGCAGGCATCGAGGTGCTCTCTGCGTTTCCTCTACGAGGCGCTGGGGATCTCGGTGGCATGCGAGGGCGAGTACAGGCAGGCGGTGAATCCCAGGCTCCATATCGAGTACGCGCTCATGCGCATCTGCTGGCTTTCCCGCCAGGCAGACGCCCAGCAGCCGAAACCTGTCGCTCCTGCCCCTTCAGTTGCTTCCGCACCGAAGCCGGCATCCGGAGTTGCCGCTCCGGTTGCAGCGAAACCGGCTCCGCAGCCAGCAACTCCAGCAGCTCCAGCGGCACCCGCAGCACCCGCCGCTCCCGTGGCTACTTCAGCCCCGGCCGCTGCCGCAAGTCCCGCTACTCCCGCCACTCCCGCTACTCCCGCAGCTCCTGCCGCCCCCGCAGCTCCCGCCGCGCGACGTCGCCCGGGTCCCGCGACCAAGCCTTCCGCCCTGTCCCTCAAGTCCATGGCGACAGTGCAGCAGGATGCCGCCCCGTCCCTGAGGCAGGAAGACAACAGCCCCGTCCCCGATGACGCGACCGTAGCCGAAGCCTGGAACAAGCTCCCCGACGAGTACAAGGCCGACAAGCCGAGGCTCTACGCCGCGCTCAGCTCCAGGAAGTTCTCCGTCTCTGAGGAAGACGGAAAGAAAGTCCTGACTTTCAACGTAATGAACGAAGGCCAGAGAAAATGGGTCGAAGAGGGCGTACTGAAAGAGCTTGAAACCAAACTGCGCCGCAACACGGGATCCTCGAAGGTGATCCTGAGAGTGGGCGTGATCCCGGACGAGCAGGTCGAGGAGAAGCCCTACATTCCTGACGAACAGGCAATAGAACTGATAAACGGCAATCCGGAGGTCAAGAACCTCGTGAAGGACTTCGGACTGGACACAAAATAACAGGAAATGAAACTCAGAGCTGAACATCTGGTCAAGAAATACGGAGTCAGGACGGTCGTCAAGGGCGTATCCATGGAGGTGAGCCAGGGCGAGATCGTCGGATTCCTCGGCCCCAACGGGGCAGGAAAGACCACCAGCTTCTACATGATAACAGGACAGATAGTCCCGAACGACGGACATGTCTACCTCGACGACGAGGAAATAACGAAACTCCCGATGTATAAACGCTCGCAGAAGGGAATCGGATACCTTCCCCAGGAGGCGTCCGTGTTCAGGAAGATGAGCGTCGAGGACAACATCATGTCTGTCATGGAGATGGCGGGCATGCCGAAGCAGGTCAGGGACAACCGTCTGGAGGAACTGATAGACGAATTCAATCTTTCCAAAGTGCGCAAGAGCCTCGGAATCCAGCTTTCCGGAGGCGAGAGACGCCGCTGCGAGATTGCCCGCGCCCTTGCCGTGGACCCGAAATTCATCCTTCTGGACGAACCGTTCGCCGGAGTCGACCCGATTGCTGTCGAGGACATCCAGTATATCATAGCCAAGCTGAAGTACAAGAATATCGGAGTGATAATCACGGACCACAATGTGGCTGAGACTCTTGCAATTACGGACAGGGCATACCTTCTCTACGAAGGCACTATCCTCCAGCATGGCACCCCGCAGCAGCTTGCCGCCGACGAGGATGTCCGTACGAAATATCTTGGCAGCGGATTTGTACTGAAACGCTCCGTGTCCGTCGAAAGGGCGCAGAGAGAGCATGCCGAGCTCATGGCAAAGCGTGCCGCTGCCGAGACGGAGACAAAACAGAAGGAGGACTGAGATGAAAATTCTGGTTGTAGATGACGAGAGGGCTATCAGGAATTCCCTCAAGGAGATACTCGAAGACGAAGGATACACGGTCGACCTTGCCGAAGACGGCCAGATGTGTATCGACATGGCGGAGAAAGACCATTACGATGTCATTTTCTGCGACATAAAGATGCCGGGAATGGAAGGCACGGAGGTTCTCCGCAAGCTCGTTTCCGACGGGATAGACTCTGCCATAATCATGATTTCCGGCCATGGGGACATAGACACCGCCGTGGAATGCATAAAGGACGGAGCGTTCGACTTCATCCAGAAACCGCTGGATCTCAACAGGATACTGATCACGATCAAGAATGCCTCCGAGAGAGGGAACCTTGTCAAGGAGAACAAGACGCTCCGCAAGAAGGTCTACGGACAGCAGATGATCGGAGAGTCGGAGCCTATCATGAAGGTCAGGAACCTCATCGAGAAGGTGGCTCCTACCAGCGCGAGGGTGCTGATAACCGGTGCGAACGGTACGGGAAAGGAACTGGTCGCCCGCAGCCTCTACCAGATGAGCGACCGCGCCGACAAGCCCTATATCGAGGTCAACTGTGCGGCAATTCCTTCGGAGCTGATCGAAAGCGAGCTGTTCGGCCACGAAAAGGGCTCGTTCACTTCCGCCGTAAAGCAGCACAAGGGCAAGTTCGAGCAGGCTGACGGAGGTACCCTCTTCCTCGACGAGATCGGGGACATGAGCCTGGCTGCCCAGGCAAAGGTACTGCGCGTGCTGCAGGAGAGAAAACTCTCAAGGGTCGGCAGCGACAAGGACATAGAGGTGGATGTCAGGGTGATAGCCGCCACGAACAAGGATCTTCTCGAGGAAATCCGGAAGGGAAATTTCAGGGAAGACCTCTACCACAGACTTTCCGTAATCATCATAAAAGTTCCCACCCTGGACGAAAGGAAGGACGATATTCCGCTGCTGGTCAACTACTTCACGGAACAGATCTGCAGCGAGAACGGGAAACCAACCCGAAAGTTGGACCCGGATGCTGTCAAGGCGCTCATGGACAAGACATGGCCCGGCAACATCAGGGAGCTCCGCAACGTGGTCGAACGTCTGCTGATCCTGGGAGACGACACGATTTCCCTGCAGAATGTTCGGGACTACGTAAGCCAATGACAATATGAAAATTCCAGATATAACAATAGCCGTCGACGGCTACTCTTCCACGGGCAAGAGCACATTCGCCAAGCTTATTGCCAAGGAATTCGGTTTCCTGTATCTCGATTCGGGCGCGATGTACAGGGGCGTCACGCTTTTTGCGCTCGAAAACGGCATGATAGAGGACAGGGAGAAGGTGGACGAGGCGCGTCTTGCCGCCGCTCTTCCTACCCTTGACCTGCATTTCGGGCCTGACGGGCGCACCATGATCGGGGACCGCGAGGTCGAGGACGAGATCCGCAGCATGCGTGTTTCGGGCAGCGTAAGTCCCGTTGCCACAATACCTTCCGTCAGGGATTACGTAGACGGAAGACTCCATAATTTCGCTGCCGGAGGCCGCGTCGTGATGGACGGCAGGGATATCGGAACGACGGTGTTCCCGAATGCGGAAGTGAAGATATTCATGGTTGCGGATGACCGTGTACGCGCCCAGAGGCGGTATGACGAGATGGTCCGCAAAGGACAGACCCCGAACTTCGAGGATGTGCTGTCGAACCTGCGCGAGCGCGACTACATCGACTCCCACAGGGAGACATCTCCCCTGCGCAGGGCCGAAGACGCCTATCGCCTCGACAACTCGGACATGGGGCTGAACGAGGAGCTTTCATGGCTCAGGGGTCTGCTGATGGGCAAGTTCGGGATTCTGGAATAATGGACCTAAAGGTTGAAATAGATCCCCATTCCGGTTTCTGCGGGGGAGTCATCAGGGCGATCGGCAGCGCTGAGAAGTTCCTGGACGGATCGTCCCGGCCGCTCTATTCGCTCGGAAGCATAGTGCACAATGAGGCGGAACTGCGCCGTCTGGGGGAAAGAGGCCTGCGGATTATCGGGCTTGACGACCTGGGAAGGCTCCCGGAAGGCTCCGATGTACTGATCAGGGCCCATGGCGAGCCTCCTGCTACATATGAAGCTGCATCCCGTGCCGGAATCCACCTCATTGACTGTACCTGTCCCGTGGTGCTGCAGCTGCAGAAGAGCATAGCTGCCGCATACAAGTCCGGCAGTCAGGTGATTATATTCGGCAAACCGGGCCACGCCGAAGTGCTCGGGCTCGTGGGCCAGGTCGGGGGCGATGCCCTTGTGGTTGCAGACATGGAGATGCTCTGCAATGCCATCTCGGAAGGGAAGGTCAGGCGCGAAGGCCCCGTGGACATCTTCTCTCAGACGACAAAGAGCCCTTCGGAATATGACAAGGTCTGCACTGCTGTGAGGGAGGCACTTCTTCCCCATGCCGTCCTGAACGTACACCATACGATCTGCCGCCAGGTCGGTTCGCGCTACGAACAGCTGTCCGCATTTGCCAGCTCCCACTCCGTCATAGTCTTCGTCGCGGGAAAGGATTCCTCGAACGGGAGGGTACTTTCGGATCTCTGCAGGAGAGTGAACCCTCGCACCTACAATGTGCTTTCGGAAAACGATGTCGACGCTTCATGGTTCCGTGACGGAGATGATGTCGGCATTGCAGGTGCCACGTCGACTCCGAAATGGCTGCTTGATTCCGTAGCTGAGAAAATTTTGCAACTTAGCTAGATATTAAGTACTTTTGCGAGCTATTCCGAAACTAAAGCAAACAAAATATTATGGCAACAACAGCTGATTTCAAAAACGGACTTTTCCTCAAGTATAATGACAAGCCCTGCCAGATCGTCTGGTTCCAGCACGTAAAGCCCGGCAAAGGCCCCGCATTCGTAAAGGCAAAGCTCCGCAATCTCGAAAACGGTCGTATCCTTGAGAACACCTTCACTGCCGGCGTCAAGATCGACACCATCGAGGTGGAGAGGCGTCCGTATCAGTTCCTCTATGCAGACGAGGACGGTTTCAACTTCATGCATGAGGAGACATTCGAGCAGATTCACCTTCCCAAGGACGTCGTCGAGAACTCCGACCTCATGAAGGACGGCCAGCACGTCGAGATGATGTTCCTCGTCGACGAGGACAGGGTTCTGACCTGCGAGCTCCCGACCTATGTAACCCTCAAGGTCACATATTCCGAGCCTGCCGTCAAGGGCAATACCGCCAGCACCAGCGCCCTGAAGGAAGTCACCCTCGAGACCGGTGCCAAGATCATGGTTCCCCTCTTCATCAACACGGGCGACACCATCACCGTCAACACCACCGATCGTTCCTACGGCCAGAGGGTATAAGACTATACTGCAAAAGAAGTCTGGTCCCGCCCCTCCAAGAGGCGGGATTTCCTTTGTCCAGTGGCTTAGATATCAGAAAAAAGGCTATCTTTGTAGCTAAGGCAGGAAAATCGGACACCCACTCACCATGATAATCAAGGAAGCAACATTTGCCGGGAGCAGCGTCTCGGTAGGAGGCAAACCCGCGGAGAAACATCCTGAGATTGCCTTCATCGGGCGGTCCAATGTCGGCAAGTCTTCCCTGATCAATATGCTCTGCGGGAGGAAGTCGCTTGCGATGACGAGCGCGACCCCCGGCAAGACCAAGGTGGTCAACCACTTCCTGATCAACGGCAGCTGGTACCTCGTGGATCTTCCCGGATATGGTTTCGCCAAGCTTCCGCTCAGGGAGAGGGACCGCCTGCGTGACATCATCAGCGACTACCTCACCAATTCGAAGGAGATGCTGATGCTGTTTGTCCTCGTGGATTCGCGCCTGCCGCTCCAGAAGATAGACCTGGACTTCCTGACAGAACTCGGCGAGAACCAGGTCCCGTTCGGGATAATCTTCACGAAGGGGGACAAGATGGGACCTGTCGCCCTCAGGCGGAATACGGACGCCTACAAGCAGCAGCTGCTTGAATATTGGGAATCGCTTCCCCCCTGCTTCGAGTCCTCTTCGAAGAGCGGACTCGGGAGAGAGGAAATCCTGTCATATATCGAATCAATTTTAACCAACTGATAACCATGCATTTCGAAAACAGAATGGAATTATTCACCTGCAGGGCATCTCGGTACTTTGCAGAAAAGGTAGTTGAGGAAATGAACAAACTGCCAAACCTGGATGGCCCCGTACACCTCGGCGCGTCCGAGTGCACGCAGTTCAGCGATGGAGAGTTCCAGCCGTCGTACCTTGAGAGTGTCAGAGGCGCGACTGTTTTCATCATCCAGTCCACTTTCCCCTCTGCCGACAACCTGATGGAGCTTATGCTGATGATCGATGCGGCCAGAAGAGCATCCGCATACAAGGTCATCGCCGTAATGCCGTATTTCGGATGGGCTCGCCAGGACCGCAAGGACCGCCCGAGGGTTTCCATCGGAGCCAAGGTCGTTGCCAACATGCTGAGGTCAGTGGGCACCGACAGGGTCATGACGACAGACCTGCATGCCGACCAGATTCAGGGATTCTTCGACATCCCCGTGGACCACATCTACGCCAGCAATGTCTTTATCCCCTACATCAAGAGCATGGATATCCCGAACCTTGCGATCGCTGCTCCCGACATGGGAGGCGCAAAGAGGGCAAGCGCCTATGCCAGGGAACTTGGATGCCCGGTTATCATCTGCCATAAGGCCCGCGCCAGGGCGAATGTCGTCGACAGCATCACTGCCATCGGCGAAATCGAGGGCAAGAACGTCGTGATCGTGGACGATATGATCGATACTGCCGGCACGCTTTCGAAGGCAGCCCAGGTGCTGACCGACAGGGGAGCCGCCAGCGTACGCGCATGCGCCACGCACGCAATCCTCTCCGGTCCCGCCTATGACAGGATCAATGCTTCCACCCTGAAGGAAGTGCTTGTCAGCGACACCCTTCCGCTTACGGCAAAGGAAGGTGTCGACAAGAGCAAGATCAAGGTCGTGTCGCTCGCCGCGACCTACGCCAAGATCATCCTCAAGGTGTTCAACAACGAGCCCATAAGCTCTGAATTCATCTATTAGTTTCATTTATAAGGCATGAAGGTCTTTCTCGCCGCTCTCGTATTCGTTGCACTCTGCGTCGTGGGCCTGGGATTCAACATCTTCTTCAGGAAGAAGGAATTCCCCCAGTTCGACGTGGGTTCCAACGAGGAAATGCGGAAAAGAGGTATCAAGTGCATGCGTGAGGTGGACGACGACATCCATTCCGGCAAGAAGAAGGATGGCGCGGTCTGCAACGGGGTCGTGTCCGACGAGTGCATCGGATGCGGACTGTACACGCTTGAGAAAAAGTAATTTTTTATGAGTCTGGTTGCGATAGTCGGGAGACCGAACGTAGGAAAGTCGACGCTCTTCAACCGTCTGGTCGGTGGCCGTGTGGCCATCGTGGACAAGGTCTCGGGCGTCACGAGAGACCGTCATTACGGCAAGTGCGAATGGTCGGGGAAGGAATTCTCCGTAGTGGATACCGGTGGCTGGACCTCCGGATCCGACGATGCATTCGAGGGAGAAATCAGAAAGCAGGTTACGGTCGCTGTCGAGGAAGCCGACCTCATCCTTTTCATGGTTGAGGCGGCGACAGGGATCACGGACTATGATTCCGAGATAGCAGACCTGCTCCGCAGGAGCGGAAAACCCGTGGTCGTCTGTGTGAACAAGGTGGACTCGGGCGAGAAGATGTATGATGCTTACCAGTTCTATTCTCTCGGACTGGGAGAAATCTGGGCGATATCTTCGGCAACGGGAAGTGGCACCGGTGACCTTCTGGACGAGGTCCTGAGGCGTCTGCCCCCGGATCCTACCCCGGAAAACGACCACCCGGGAGTCCCGCGCATTGCGATCGTGGGAAAGCCCAACGTGGGCAAGTCTTCCCTCACGAACACGCTGCTCGGCGAGGAAAGGAACATCGTCACCCCTGTGGCGGGAACCACAAGAGATGCCATCTCGACGTACTACAACAAGTACGGGCATGAGTTCATGCTGGTGGACACTGCCGGAATACGCCGCAAGAACAAGGTGACGGAGGACCTGGAGTTCTACTCCGTGATGCGTTCCATCAGGGCCATCGAGAATTCGGATGTCTGCGTCCTGATGATAGATGCCACTTCCGGAATGGAGGCCCAGGACATGAATATCTTCAACCTCATAGTCCGCAACCGCAAGGGCTGCGTGCTCGTCGTGAACAAGTGGGATCTTTTCGAGAAGGATTCCGGTACGTTGAAGGAGTACACCGAAGGCCTGAAGGCGAGGATTGCCCCCTTCGACGATGTGCCGATCATCTTCACGTCCGTCCTGACGAAGCAAAGAATCCAGAATGTGCTGGACGAGATCGCCCACGTCTGGGAGAACTACTCCAGGAAAATCCCGACGAACAAGCTCAACGAGGAGATGCTTCCCGAGATTGAGGCTTACCCGCCTCCCGCATGGAAGGGCAAGTACATAAAGATCAAGTACGTGACCCAGCTTCCGACGAAATTCCCTGCTGTGGCGTTCTTCTGCAACCTTCCGCAGTATGTCAGGGATCCCTACAAGCGCTTCCTCGAGAACAAGCTCAGGGAGAGGTTCGATTTCCTTGGCTGCCCGCTTCAGATCTACATCAGGCAGAAATAACAAATGAACGGACGTCATCACGACGTCCGTTCATTTTCATTAACCCTATTATTATCAACTAAACTAACCGACTTCCTGAAAGAGCAAACGGCGTGCCAAACTATTCCGACTGCTCTATCTTTATCTGTTGGATGTGGTATCCGTCGTCCCGGTAGTTCAGGTAGATTGTCACTCCGAAGGTTTCGCCGCCGGCATTGAGCGACCCGATGGCGTATTTCATGTTGCTGCTGGATGCCGTGTGGGCGATGCGGAATTCCCTTGGACTGTAGTTGTCGAAGAAAGTCTTCATGATCTGCTTCGCCTGATTGCGGCTGGCGTCGTTGGACGACGAGAATACCGTGATCTCCAGGTCATTGTCGAACCAAGCCGACAGGCTCTCGGCGTCCCCGTGCGCTATGTATTTCGCGATGGGGATGAAAACGTCATAATTCTTGGTCGTCCCAGGCCCTTGTCCGTAAGCGATGCTGCAGGCAAGTAGCCCGGCAAGGGCGAGAACCAGTGATATGGATTTCCTCATGAAATTGCAGTTCGAATAACTGGCATGTCAGTTGCAAATACCGAGCCACGTCCTTATCTTTGTTTACTGCGATGAAAATCACTTTGCTGACAATGGGGAAGACCGACGTTGGCTGGGTCCGTGAGGGCCTCGGGATCTATGTCTCGAGACTGTCCCACTATGTGCCTTTCGCACTTGAGGAGATCCGGGAACTGAAGAACGCTTCCTCCCTGTCGCAGGACCAGATCAAGACGAAAGAGGGGGCTCTTCTCATGTCGAAGGTCAAGCCGTCGGACGAGGTCGTGCTTCTCGACGAGCATGGAAAGGAATACCGCTCGGTGGAATTTGCCCAGAAGCTGCGCACGTGGATGGCATCCGGCAGCAGGGATCTCGTCTTCATCGTAGGCGGGGCATATGGATTTTCCGATGAAGTCTACGCAAGAGCCAATTCCATGGTCTCCCTTTCCCGGATGACCTTTTCCCACCAGATGGTCAGGACGATATTCGCCGAGCAGCTCTACAGGGCCATGACGATAATAAAGGGAGAACCGTATCACCATGAATGACAGCAAGATACATTCCTTCCTCGGACTCAACCACTGGCTTGTGCCCGTTGCAGTCGCTGTACTCCTCGTGCTGGGATCCCTGTTCTCCGGACGGGGCAGTGACATCACGAGCCGGGAGTCGGCGCGCCTTGGGCGCCGGATAGACCGCAGGCTGGACAAGCTCGAAGCCTACATGGCCGAGACCATGGCCCAGAACCACGCCGAGTGGCCAACCCTCAAGGATTTTCCTTCCGACATGGTGATCTACAGGTATGTGGACGACACGCTGCAGTCGTGGGTCAACGAATTCACGACAGGCAACGACGACATCCGACACGGGATCTACATCCAGCGCTTCTCGGACCTCGGATATGGCCAGACATCTCAGCTTTCCGATGCGGATACCTCATACAGGTTCATGAACATGGGTTCGGAGTGGTATCTGGTCAGGAGCATGGAGGATCCGTCCGGGTGCAAGGTCATCGGAGGACTTGACGTCAAGTCCGCGCAGGCAGGAGGCACGAACGGGGTGAACCGACGGCTGAAGTTGTCGGACCGGTTCTCCCTGTATGAAATTTCCGAGACGGGAGGCGCTGCTGTGTCCGTAAGAGGGCGGCCGATGCTGAGGCTGATCCAGGAGAACGTGAGAGCCCTGCCACTGATTCCGAACGAATATCTGCTCTGGATTGCCGTTTTCCTGATGCTGACGGGAATATTCATGTACACCCACCGGCACAAAACCCTCCGCAGCCTTGCGGTTGCCGAGATTGCCCAGACCCTGTTCCTCGGGGTGTTCTTCCTGATTTCCAAGGCATTCCAGTCGTCCTATACGCTCTTCTCTCCGACACTTTTCGCCGGAGGCTCGTTCCTTTCCTCCCTCGGGTCGGTGCTGATAATCAACCTCTGGATTGCGGTCGGCGTCATGCTAGTGTACATGCTGAGGCGGGAACTGCTCAGGAGTACATACGGCAGCGACAAAGGCGAGACATGGAAAGGAATCTGTACTGCGTCTTTTGTGCTGGCATTCGTGCTGATATGCGTCTACGGCCACACCTCTTTCCGGAGCATAATCGAGAATTCCAACATCACGCTCGAGCTCTACAAGGTCAGCGGGCTTAGCGTGTACACGCTCTGCGTCTACATATCCTATTCCCTCCTGCTTCTGTCCCTTCTGCTGCTGCTCCAGCTTCTGAGCCCGATAATCCGCCATGGGACAGGAATCCGCTACAGCATGCTGAGAAGGCCGGAGCGGTTCCTCTTCGCGGCGATCGGCACGGTCTACTTCGTGGCGACGACATCCGTGCTGGGCTTCGACAGGGAGGCCCGCAGGGCGGAAATGCTGGCCAACAGGCTGTCCATGGACAGGGACCTTTCGTTCGAGCTCACTCTCCGTGGCGCCGAGGGGAGCATCGCCACCGACCCCGTAATCAGCCACATCCTTTCCACGGACCTGGACTACAGGGTCGTGTTCAACAGGATCACGGAGGACTATCTCGCGCGCTTCTCCAACGGATACAGCCTCAACATGTACGTGTTCAGGGGCAACGAGGCGGACGGCAGGATCAGGGACGAGCTGCGCAAGAGGGTTTCCGAAGGGGAGAGGATTTCTCCTGACTCCAGGTTCCTCTACTCCCGATCTGCTTCCGGCAGGGCCCAGTACACCGGGATATTCTCCTACAACGAGTCCACTGGTCCCGTGAACCTGCTTCTCAGCCTCGAATCGAAGGCTGGAGCTGCCAAGCGGGGGTATGAGGCCATAGTGGGTGCCAGCTCCGTCGAGGACATCTTTACGCGCGCAGCATATTCCCATGCAAGGTATCTCGGCGCACGGCTTGTCAGCTATGAAGGAGACTATGCCTACCCGACGACTCTCTCCGGGGACATGCTCGAATTCTACGGGACATTCCGGGAGGCCGGGCACTACAGGGACGAGTCCTATATCCATTTCGTGCGCCATATCTCTGACAATGAGTATATTATAGTTTCGCGCCCGAAGAGGCCGTTCACGCGTTACATGGTCGCGTCCTTCATGACGTACCTGCTCGTTTTCTTCATTCTGAGCATTCCTGCCATGCTGCTCCGCCGCAGGGGTCCCTTCGAGAAGAACTATTTCCGCCAGAGGATCAACACCGTGCTGTATGTGTCCCTGGTCGGTACTCTCGTCATCATGGCACTTGTCAGCGTGCTCTTCGTCTATGACCGCAACGAGGCGAATGTCCGGGACCTCATGATCGGGAAGATCGGCACGATCCAGTCGTTCATCGCTTCCAGGGCGAGGTTCTACGACTCCTACCAGGACATGACCACGCAGGATTTCGAGGACTTCCTCGAGAATGCCGGAACCTACACGAATTCCGACTTAACGCTCTATACCCCGTCCGGAGTGGTTTTCCGTTCGACGTATCCGGACATCTTCGAGAAGCTTACTGTCAGCCGCAGGCTGGACTACAGGGCATTCCGCAACATAAATTTCCGCTACAGGAGATACTACATCCACCGAGATGAAATCTCCGGGCACAAGTACTATGCGATGTTTGCGCCCGTGATGAACGACAGCGGGAAGATGATAGCCATCCTGAGCGCGCCGTACACCGACGAGGGTATGGGATTCCGCGACGAGGCGGTGTTCCACGCCTTCTTCATCATCAGCGTGTTCCTGCTGCTGCTGCTCTTCACGAGGTACTTCACTTCGGCGGTTGTGGACAAGATGTTCCGGCCTCTCGTGGAGATGGGCCGCAGGATGACTTCCGCAAGGAAGGAGGGCCTTGAGTACATCTACTACGACAGGGAAGACGAAATCTCGACACTTGTGCTGGCATACAACAAGATGGTCCATGGCCTGGCCGAAAGCAGCAAGCAGAGTGCCGAGATAGAGAGGGACAAGGCATGGAGCCAGATGGCCCGCCAGGTGGCGCATGAGATCAAGAACCCGCTGACCCCTATCCGACTCCAGATCCAGAGGATCATCCGCCTGAAGGAGAAGCACGCTCCCGACTGGGAGCAGAAGTTCGATTCCATCGCTCCCGTGATTCTCGAAAGCATCGAGGTGCTGACGGACACGGCCAACGAGTTCTCGACATTCGCAAAGCTCTACACGGAGGATTCGGTGGAGATCAACCTCGATGAGATGGCTTCCGGCCAGATAGCGCTTTTCAGCGACAAGGACAATGTCACGTTCCAGTATTTCGGACTGCGCGATGCCGTCATCTCCGGCCCCAAACCTCAGCTGACCAGGGTGTTCGTGAATCTGCTGACCAATTCCGTCCAGGCCATAGAGAACATGCAGAAAGATTCCAGGGAAAAGGGCGAGGAACCGGTCCACGGATATGTCACCCTCTCCATCCGCAAGAGCATGAAAGACGGCTTCTACGACATTGTGGTTGAGGACAATGGCCCTGGAGTAAAGGATGAGGACAGGGTACATCTCTTCACCCCGAACTTCACCACCAAGACCTCCGGCTCAGGCCTTGGGCTCGCGATCTGCAAGAACATTCTCGAACGCTGCGGCGGGGAGATTTCCTATTCCAAGTCGTTCGCCCTCGGCGGCGCCTGCTTCACGGTGCGCTACCCTATGCCCCCGAAAAATACCAAATAGTGGGGATTGTGCCTATGGCGGGGCGGAAATAATTTTGTCCGCTTTAAAGTTTGTGCACAATGACAGAAGAACCAGTGATCCAGTGCGATCACCTGACCCACTACTATGGCAGCCGGAGGATCTACGAGAATCTCTCCTTCGAAGTAGGGAAGGGGAGGATAACCGGACTGCTCGGAAAGAACGGGACAGGCAAGACAACGACCATCAACATCCTGATGGGATACCTCCAGCCGGTGTCCGGGGCATGCCGGATATTCGGGGAGGAGGTCGGACACATGACTGCTGCGACCCGGTCGCGGATTGCGCTCCTGCTCGAAGGCCATGTGCAGTACTCGTTCATGACAATCGAACAGATAGAACGCTACTACTCGGCGTTCTACCCGAAATGGAACAGGGACGCCTACTACGGGCTCATGTCCAAGCTGAAAGTCGCCCCGGGACAGAAGATTTCCCGCATGTCCAACGGACAGCGCTCTCAGGTTGCCCTCGGGCTCATCCTTGCCCAGAATCCGGATCTGTTCGTGCTTGACGACTTCTCGCTCGGACTCGACCCCGGCTACAGGAGGCTTTTCTCGGAGTACCTGCGCGAATATGCCAAGGCGGAGGGGAAGACGGTGTTCCTGACTTCCCACATCATCCAGGACATCGAGCGGCTTGTCGACGACTGCATCATCATGGACTACGGGTCCATCCTCCTGCAGAAACCTGTCAGGTGGCTGATGGACAATTTCATGAGGTATACTTTCAATACATCCGCGACGGAATTGCCCGCGATGGAAGGCGTTTTCAATCCGGAGGTCATCCGCGGACACGGAGAGCTCTACTCGTTCCTTTCCCGCGAGGAAGTGGCGCAGAAGCTTGAGGGACAGGGTGTTCCGTTCGACCAGCTCGAGGGCGGCAAGATGAGGATATCTTCATCGGACTTACAGGAAAATATTAGTCATGGTCAAGGCAATAATATATAAAGAATGGCTGAAGTCGAGGTGGTATCTCCTCGGCATAGTCCTGATGACAGTCGTTGCCGCGGCTTTCAGCTTTGTCAATCTCGGAAAGATTTTCCAGTTCAGCGGGGCTGCGCCGGTCTGGTCCACCCTTGTCTACAAGGACACTACATTCATGGAAAACCTGAAGTCCCTTCCGCTGCTGTCGGGGATAGCGCTCGCAGTGGCGCAATGGGTCCCGGAGATGAACCGCAAGTGCCTGAAACTCACACTCCATCTCCCATATCCCAGGGGCAGGATGATTCTCATGATGTACCTGTACGGCGTGATTTCGCTTGCCATCTTGTTCTGCATCGTCGCTCTTGCCGCCGCGCTTTTCCTGGGGCACTATTTCCCCCACGAGCTCACGGGGAGGATAATCATGACCATGATTCCGTGGTATCTTGCCGGATTCGCAGGCTATCTCTGGACGTCCGGCCTCGTGACGGAGCCAACATGGTCGGCCCGGGTGCTGATACTCCTTCTTCTCGCCGGATTCGTCAGGCTGGCGTTCATCTCGACCGTGCCGGAATCCTACAATGGCTTCCTTCCGCTGATGACCGTGTTCGTCCTCTGCGGACAGCTTATCTTGTTCCACAGCATAGCCAGGTTCAGGGAGGGCCTTCAGGACTGATATCATGAAAAAAGCAGGAAGAATTTTCTTGACTCTGTCGTTTGCGCTGCTTGCCGCATGGATAATCCCATGGGCGCTACGCCTCGTATCGCTCAAGCCCCATTCCATGCCCTTCACCCTCTGGAGTGCGGTCGTGGACGATTTCGTGTCGCTCGACAACAAGGGCAACGACTGGCGGTTCACCGACACGAAGGGCAATGAATGGGTCGGCGACACCTCCGATTTCGTACTGCCGCTCTACTACTCGTCCGACGTGATATCCCGCGGAGACATGCCTGATTCCCTCGGCGGGAAGAAGATCACGGCAGACGAGATCGAGCGCAACCGCGTGATAATGACAAATGAACCTTCGAACCTGGAGAAGGTGACGCCGAGGGTGTACCTCCTGATGGAGTCCGAACCCAGGCGCTCTTCCCTCCAGGGTGCTGAGATGGCGATGGTTTCGAGAAAGGATGGACTCCACATTTTCAGGATGGAAGGGAATGCCGAGGACAAGGCCCTTTCCGCCGAGTTCAACAAGGCCCTTGACGGTTTTGTCCATCCGGTGGCTATGGCTTCCGGCAATCCCTCCGACAGGAAATCCTACGACGAGGGCTGGCTGTTCGTGGATTCCGCCGGCGCCCTCTGGCACGTAAAGCTCCAGGGAGGACATCCGTTCGCGGAGAAATTTTCTTTCCCCGGAGCTCTACCGATCCAGGGCATAATGATCACGGAGCAGGAGAACAGGGCAACGCTCGGCTACATCACCGATGCGAAGGGGACACTCTGGATGCTCCGCCCGGGCGGAGAGTTCGTCAGCACGGCCGTGAAATATACTCCTTCCGAGGACGAAATCATGGTCATCGGGGACATGCTGAACTACACGGTCAGCATAAACGGAGACGGGGGAGTCACGTACTACGCCCTCGATGCGGACGATTTCTCGCTTGTGGACACGCTCCACAGGGAATTCCCCGAGAGCCGGCCTCCGGTCGTGGCATCTGCCCTTCTCCCGGCGAGGCTGTGGTTCGTGTCGGGAGACGACGGCTATGTCCGCCCCAGGGTTTCCGACTTCTCGTGGCCAGCTCTGATACTCAACGTATTACTTGCCTGTGCCTGGGGCATTTTCGCAAAAAGGAGAAAATATCGCTGGCTGGATTTCCCGGCAATCGTCGTCGGCGGAATTTTACTGCCATTCCGCTCTGGTTGTTGAGAGAATAATGATAGAAATTCCGTATCTTTGGAATGCCATGGATAGCGGAATAGAATACATAGACCTTCTGACCCTCCAGCGCAACATCAAGGCTGCGCTGGAGGGTACTTTTCGCCAGAGTGTCTGGGTGAAGGCTGAGATCAGCAGCCTCAAGGTCGCTTCCGTCGGCCACTGCTACCTCGAACTGTCCCAGAACGGACCGCGGGGCGTGACGGCAAAGTGCAGGGCGACGATATGGAGCAGCAGATACTATACGATAAGCCAGCATTTCCGCTCTGTGACCGGGTCGCCGCTGGCTGTGGGGCAGGAGATCCTTGCCTTGTGCCAGGTCTCCTATCATGAAATCTACGGCCTTTCCATAAACATCACCGATGTCAACCCGGAGTTTACCCTGGGCGCCGGGGAAGCTCTCCGCCGCCAGACGATAGAGAGGCTGCGCAGGGAAGGGCTCATGGACGTGCAGAAGAGACTGAGGCTTGGTGCGCTGCCCTACAGGCTTGCCGTCGTCTCCGCGGAGACTGCGGCAGGATACGGAGATTTCCGCAGGCACCTGCTGGAGAATGAGTATGGATTTGCCTACGATCCCGTCCTGTTCCCGGCAACCATGCAAGGCAAGGACGCTCCCGCGTCCATTGTCGCCGCTATGCGCTCCGTGGAGTCGTCTCCCCTCCCGTTCGATGCGCTCCTGATCCTTCGCGGAGGAGGCTCCGACCTGGACCTGGCGTGCTTCGACGACTATTCCCTCGCGGTTGCCATCGCCCGTTTCCCGATTCCCGTGTTCACCGCCATCGGCCATGACCGGGACAACCATGTCGCGGACATGGTCGCCAACACTTCCGTAAAGACCCCGACGGCGCTTGCGGACCTGTTCGTGGATGCGACTGCGCGCGAAGACGAGAGGATTTCTTCCGTGGAAAACCGCCTCAGGGTGGCGTTCTCTTCCCGGATCGAAGCCTGCGACGCTCTTGTGCTTAGCCTCGAGCAGAGGATAACGGGCGGGGCGAATGCCTTGCTGGAGAAGGAGAACCATGCCCTCGAGATGCTTTCCAGGACCATGTCCTCCTACCTCATGAACCGTCTCGTGACCCTGAACTACAAGGTCTCCAACTACGAGTCCACGATCCGCAGCAAGGTCGACTCGAAGCTGCTGACTTCGGATTCCGATTTCGAGAAGACGAGAAGGCGCATCTCCCACGCTGCCGCGCTGAGGCTTTCTGCGGGGGAGAACGAAGTCAACATGCTGGAAACCAGGATCGTGATGTCCGACCCGAGGAACATCCTGAAGAAAGGCTACTCCATGGTGCTGGACAGCAAGGGGGTCAAGATTTCCTCTACCGGGGGAAGGGTTCCGGGGGACAAGATTTCCGTGATGATGCCGGACGGCAGGATGTACTGTACCGTGGACGAAATTAAAAGAGAAACCAATTAATACTATCAGGGATGGCTGATTTTGACTATACAAAGGCGATGGCGGAACTCTCCGAGATCGCCGCGAAAGTGGAAGACCCGAAAACGAGTCTGGACGACATTGGCGCGCTCGTGAAGCGTTCGAGGACGCTCGTGAAGCAGTGCAGGGAATATCTGAGGTCCGTCCGCGAGACCCTGGACAGCGAGGAGGACGCGTGATGGCAGGCAAGATCTACGATTCCGACCCGTATCTTGAGCCGTTCAAGGGCGCGATCGACGCGCGGTCGGAGAGGATCGGGAAGCTCCGCAGCAAGATTGCCGCGGGAGGCACGCTTTCCGGAGGCGTCAACAACGAACTCTACTACGGCCTGCACAGGGAGAAGGACGGTTCATGGGTCTTCCGTGAGTGGGCCCCGAATGCGAGGAGGATATTCCTTGTCGGGGAATTCAACAACTGGAAGCGAACGCCTGCCTATGAGCTGAAACCTCTGGGACATGGAGACTGGGAAGTGCGCCTTCCGTCAATGTTCATACACCATGGCGAGCTGTACAAGATCTACATAGAATGGCCCGGCGGAGGCGGGGAGAGGATTCCTGCCTATGCCACAAGGGCTGTGCAGGACCCCGTGAGCAAGATTTTCTGCGCCCAGGCATGGGACCCTGCCGAGAAATATGTCTGGAAGAACCCGCGTCCCGGCGCCCGTCCGCACCCGCTCATCTACGAATGCCACATCGGCATGAGCTCCGAGGAGCCGAAGGTCGCCTCTTTCGACGAATTCCGCCGGAATGTCCTGCCCCATATCGCCTCCTGCGGCTATGACACCATCCAGATCATGGCCCTCCAGGAGCATCCCTACTATGGATCGTTCGGTTATCAGGTCTCGAACTTCTTCGCCCTTTCGTCCCGTTTCGGCACTCCCGAGGAGTTCAAGAGACTCGTCGACGAGGCGCACGGGATGGGAATTGCGGTCGTCATGGACCTTGTCCATTCACACAGCGTGGACAACGTCGCCGAAGGGCTCAGCCTGTTCGACGGCAGGGAAGACGACATGTACTTCTACGGCGGACCCCAGGGTCACCATCCCGCGTGGGGATCCCGCTGCTTCGACTACGGCAAGGATTCCACGATCTACTTCCTGCTGAGCAACTGCAAGTTCTGGATGCAGGAATACATGCTGGACGGGTTCCGTTTCGACGGGGTCACGAGCATGCTGTACTGGGACCATGGTCTCGGGAAGGCATTCGGGGACTACAAGCTGTACTTCGACTCCGGAGTGGACGAGAACGCAGTCACCTACCTTGCTCTCGCCAATATCCTGATCCATGAGATCTATCCCGACGCGATCACGATCGCGGAGGACGTGAGCGGCATGCCAGGGCTCGCGGCGCCGCTGGAAAAGGGCGGCGTGGGCTTCGACTTCCGCATGGCCATGGGAATAGCGGACCACTGGATAAAGTGGATCAAGGAGAAGAAAGACGAGCAGTGGAGCCCCGGAGAGATGTGGTACGAGCTGACGAACAAGCGTGCCGACGAAAGCACGGTCAGCTATGCGGAGTGCCACGACCAGGCTCTCGTGGGCGACAAGACCATAATTTTCCGGCTCATGGACAAGGAAATGTACACATCCATGAACACGGAATCGAAGAACCCGATCGTCGACCGAGGGATCGCTCTCCACAAGATGATCCGCCTCGTGACGATGGCAACCTCCGGCGGGGGATACCTGAATTTCATGGGAAACGAGTTCGGGCATCCCGAATGGATAGATTTCCCGCGCGAGGGGAACGGCTGGTCGTACAAGTACGCACGCCGGCAGTGGAGCCTCTGCAAGCCGGACTATCTCCGCTACAGCTATTTGCTGGCATTCGACAAGGCCATGATAGGGCTTGCCAGAAAGTTCTCCCTGCTGGACAGCACGCCCGTTCTCCTGACTGCCGACGAGCAGAAGAATATATTGATTTTCAGCCGGAAAAATCTTATCTTTGCCTTCAACTTCAACCCCGTGTCTTCGTACTCGGACTATGGATTCTCCGCCCCTGAAGGCACGTACAGGCTCATTATGGATTCGGACGAGAAGCGATTCAACGGATTCTCCCGCCTGTCTCCCGGAGAAGAGCATGTATCGATGCCTGTCAAGAGTCCCAACGGGAATCCCGCCTTCGACCACACGCTTGAACTCTACCTTCCGAGCCGCTGCGCTCTTGTGCTTGAAAAACAGAAGTAGTCAATAATACAACTATCAGATGGCATTTTTGAAATTCAACAAAGCCGAACTTGTGAACCTGTCCTACTCGCTCAGGAGGGAGATAATCCTGGCGAACAAGACGGGCGCCTATTGCAACACTTCCATAGTGACGTGCAATACCCGCCGCTATCACGGCCTCCTGGCCGTGACGGTGGACGCCTTCGGAGAAGGCAAATATCTGCTCCTGTCGTCGGTCGACGAAAGTCTTGTCGTCGCCGGCAAACAGTTCAACCTGGGCATCCATTGCTATGGAGATGTCTATGAGCCCAGGGGCCACAAGTACATCGTGGATTTCCAGGCCGACCCTGTGCCCCAGATAACCTACAGGGTAGGAGATATCTTCTTCCGCAAGAGCATCGTGCTCGCGGATGACAATGACCAGGTTCTGGTCAAGTATGAGCTGCTCTCCGCTCCCGAAGACGTTACCCTGATCCTGAAGCCGTTCCTGGCCTTCAGGAGCGTCCACTCCCTGACCCAGGAGAATCCTGCGGCACGGACGGGATGCACGCCGGTGGACGGCGGAGTCGCCTTCAACATGTACGAAGGCTTCCCCGACCTGAACATCCAGCTCAGCAGCAGGAAGGCTTCCTACAAGCATGCGCCCGTCTGGTACAAGAATGTCACCTATTCCGATGAGGCCCGCCGCGGGTTCCCGTGCAGGGAAGACCTGCTGGCGCCCGGAACATTTGAGCTTACGATGAAACCCGGCGATTCTCTGGTGCTGTCGGCATCCGTGAATGTTGCCAGCCCTGCCGGTCTCAAGCGCAGGTTCACGTCCATTTCCGCCGCGCACGGAAAGATCCGCTCCTACCACGACCAGCTTGCCTACTGGGCAAACGTCTTCAAGACGAACCGCAACGGGCACAAGCAGATAACTGCCGGATTCTCATGGCTCTACACGGGCCTTCTCAGGGAGACGCTCTACACGTTGCCCAGCATCACGCTGCTCTGCGACAACAATGCCGCTGAGTTCGAGGAGATCCTGGACAACCTGATCGCTGACAACCAGGAGAGGCTGTACCGCAGGACGACCCAGGTTGAGGCTCCGCTCCGCATTGCCGGCGTGCTCCAGCAGTATATCAGGTGGGGCGCCGACCCGAAGCATGTCTGGGACAAGTATGGTCGCCTGCAGAAAGACGTCATCGCAAGCTACGCTCCTGGAGTCCGCGCAGAGGTTGCGCTCCAGCCGAACGGACTGCTCTGGGCCCAGAAGGACGGAGTCGCACTTTCCTGGATGAATGCCTACTGCAATGGCCGCCCGGTTACGGAAAGGGCCGGCTATCAGGTGGAGACAAACGCCTTCTGGTACAACAGCATCTGCTTCGCCCTCGAGATGGAACAGAAATACGGCAAGAAGAATTCGGAATTCGTGGCCGAGTGGACTCCGGTCAGGGATCTGATCGAGAAGAACTACATGCCGACATTCTGGAATCCCGACCTTAGGTATCTTGCCGACTATGTCGACATGAACGGCCAGCACATGGAAGTGCGCCCGAACATGCTCTATGCAATCTGGGTGGATTATTCCCCGGTGGATGCCGAGGTCATGCGCCGAGTCATGCAGATCATCGACAACGAACTTGTCACGAGCCGTGGCATCAGGACGCTGTCCCCGAGGGATCCCAACTACAAGGGCGTCTATGAAGGCACGCAGGAGCAGCGCGACCTCGCCTACCACCAGGGGAGCTCGCGCCCGTCGCTCCTTGGTCCATATATCGAAGTGGCTTTCCGCATGAAGGGCGCCTCATTCTGCAAGAAGGCCGAATGGCTTGTCGAGGGCTTCGCCGAAGACCTGAACAAGCACGGGGTAGGAGCGTTTGCGGAACTCTACGATGGAGATCCGCCCCATGAGCCGCATGGAGCCATTGCGTCTGCGCTCAGCACGTCTTCGCTCCTGAAGGTCGATTATCTGTTGGAAAAATACAAGAAGGAGGAATAGAGTATGAGAGTGTTAATGTTCGGATGGGAATTTCCTCCCCATATTGCGGGCGGACTCGGAACAGCGTGCTACGGCATAGTCAAGGGCCTGGCCTATAACGGAGTGGACACCATTTTCGTGATGCCTTCCGCTTCCGGCGACGAGGACAAGAGCGTCAATATCGTCAACGCCAGCGACGTGGCGGTCGACACCGTCTCCGAGAATGTGGACGAGTTCCTCAACAAGGTAAAGTTCATCCATATCGGCACCAACATGGTTCCTTACGTCGGGCCTGAAGAATTCGGGAACGTGGTCGAGGAGGAGAGGCGCCGCCAGGAGAAGGATTTCCGTATCACATACGGCCACAAGTACCATTTCTCCGGAAAATACGGCTCCAACCTTCTCGAGGAGGTTGCCAGGTACGCGATGGTAGGAGGCACGATCGCCATGCAGCATGCAGGCGAATTCGATGTCATCCATGCCCATGACTGGCTCACCTATCTCGCCGGGATTGCCGCCAAGGAACTTTCCGGAAAGCCTCTTGTTGTCCATGTCCATGCCACGTCATTCGACCGCGGCACCGACGACATGGTCGACAGCAGGGTCTACGCTATAGAGAAGAGAGGCATGGAAGCTGCCGACAAGGTGGTGACCGTCAGCGACTTGACGAGAAACATAGTCATTACCAAATATGGAATAGACCCCGAAAAGGTCGTGACTGTCCACAATGCCGTGGACTTCAGCGGCAGGGAGGATATCCAGGTCACGCGCGGAGTCAAGGACAAGGTCGTGACGTTCCTCGGCAGGATCACGTTCCAGAAAGGCCCGGAATATTTCATCGAGGCTGCAGCCAAGATCCTCAAGAGGACAAGCGGCGTGAGGTTCGTGATGGCCGGAAGCGGCGACATGATGAACCGCTGTATCCGCCACGTGGCAAGGCTGGGCATCTCCGACAGGTTCCACTTCACCGGATTCCTCCGCGGAAAAGAGGTCCAGAAGATGTTCGCTCTCTCCGATGTGTATGTAATGCCTTCGGTATCTGAGCCTTTCGGCATTTCTCCCCTCGAAGCGATGAGGTCAAATGTCCCCTCCATCATTTCCCACCAGTCCGGAGCGGCTGAAGTGCTCAAGTACGCCTTCAAGGTGGACTTCTGGGATGTCGATGCGATGGCAGACGACATCTACGCCCTGCTGAAGTACCCGGCGCTGTCGCATTTTGCCGTAAGCCAGGGCTATGACGAGGTCAATACCCTCAAGTGGAACATCGCTACGGCACGCCTCAAGAAAGTATACGAATCGGTAATCAAATAAAACACGACGATATGAGCAAGAGTATCTGCCTCTATTTCCAGGTTCACCAGCCCACGAGGCTGAGACTATACAGGTTCTTTGATATCGGCAAGGACTCTCATTATTACGATGACTTTGCCAACAGGACGATCCTGCGCAGGGTGGCCGACAAGTGCTACCTTCCGATGAACAGACTTCTCCTCGAGGAGATCGGCAAGCTCGGAGGAAAGCTCAAGGTTGCCTTCAGCATCTCCGGATCCGTCCTGGAGCAGTTCTCCCGCTATGCTCCCGACGTGCTGGATTCTTTCCGCGACCTAGCCAAGACCGGCTGCGTGGAGTTCCTGGCCGAGACATATTATCATTCCCTCGCTTCTCTTGCATCTCCGGCAGAGTTCCGCCGCCAGGTCGAGAAGCACAAGGCTGCCATCAAGGAGTATTTTGGAGTGGAGCCCAAGGCATTCCGCAACACGGAACTGATATACTCCAACGCCATCGGCGAGCAGGTCTACGACCTGGGTTTCCGCACGATGCTGACTGAAGGAGCGCGCCACATCATGGCTGAAAAGAGCCCCAACTACATCTACGTCAATCCGAAGAAACCCAGCCTGAAGCTCCTGCTCCGCAACTATGCGCTCAGCGACGACATCGCTTTCCGTTTCTCGAACAGGGAGTGGAGCGACTGGCCTCTGGATGCCGGCAAATACCTCGGCTGGCTCAAGGCTTCCGAAGGCGACATCATCAACCTGTTTATGGACTACGAGACCTTCGGAGAACATCAGAAATCTGACAGCGGAATATTCGACTTCATGAAGTACTTGTTCGAGGATGCCGTTGCGGACGGCTCCGTACGGTTTGTGACTCCGAGTGAGGCTGCAAAGGGGAACAAGGCTGTCGGACCGCTCGACGTCGCCGACCCGATTTCGTGGGCAGACGAGGAGCGCGACCTGACAGCATGGCTCGGAAACGAGCTCCAGCAAGATGCATACAACAAGCTCTATGCTCAGTATGAGAAGGTTGCCCTGCTGAACGATTCTGCGCTCTGGAACGACTTCGGCCATCTGCAGGAGAGCGACCACCTCTACTACATGAGCACAAAATTCTTTTCTGACGGACTTGTCCACAAGTATTTCAACCCGTACGACACTCCCTACGAGGCATTCATCAACTACATGAATGTTTTAAGCGACTTTATTGTCCGTGCCGATGACGCTATTTCGGTTTCAAATGTTAACTTTGCGACAAATGGGACTGCGGAAGCTCCCGCCCGGAAGGCATCTGAGCCGAAAAAGACTTCGGCCAGAAAGACCGCTCCGGCCAGGAAGCCCGCTTCGCCCCGTAAGTCAGTGAAGAAAAATTGATGACAGAAAAGAACCTATTATCACCCGACTACCTCTTCGAGGTAAGTTGGGAAGTCTGCAATAAAGTCGGCGGAATATATACCGTAATTGCCACCAAGGCGCTGTACCTCAAGTCACAGCTCGGTGACCACCATATCCTTATCGGTCCAGACGTGTGGATGAGCACTGATGCGAATCCCGCGTTCGAGGAAGATCAGACCCTGTATTCGGAGTGGAAGGCTCAGGCTGCTGAGGAAGGGCTTCGCGTCCGTATCGGACACTGGAGCATTCCCGGCAAGCCTGTTGCCATCCTCGTGGATTTCAAGCAGATGATTTCCCGTATGGACGACATCCTGACCAACCTGTGGAAAGATTGGGGCGTAGATTCCCTGATGGGCAACTGGGACTATAAGGAGAATACCCTGTTCGGCGTCGTTGCAGGCAAGGTAATAGAAAGCTTCTACAGGCACAATCTTTCCCCGAAGGACAAGGTTGTGGCTCAGTTCCACGAGTGGCAGACCGGCGCCGGCCTGCTCTACATAAAGCACGTCAATATTCCCATCGCGACGGTCTTCACGACCCATGCGACCGTGGTCGGGCGCTGCATAGCCGGGAACGACCTGCCCCTCTACGACAACATGACCTCGTACAACGGGGACGAGATGGCCAGACGCTTCAATGTGGTCTCCCGCCATTCTCTCGAGAAGACGACAGCCCAAAATGCCGACGTATTCACGACCGTAAGCGACATTACGGCAAGGGAATGCAGCCAGTTCCTCGGCAGGAACGTGGATTTCGTCACTCCGAACGGTTTCGAAGGCGCGATTGCCCCTTCGAGCGAGGAAGATTACAGGAAAAAGAGGACGGCAGCACGTGAGAGACTTTCCCGCGTTGCGTTCGCCATGAGCGGAGACAACGTGGGGCAGAATGACGTATTTGTCTGTATAGGAGGACGTTACGAATACAGGAACAAGGGTATCGACGTGTTCCTGGATGCTTTCGGACAGCTGAAGAAGAAGGGATGGGCAGGATGCCAGATCCAGGCGTTCATCATGATCCCCGGAGGCCACAACGGCCCGGACCGTGAGCTCGCCGCCAAGCTGGACAAAGGCGAGAATCCCGACTACAGGACGCAGGTTTCCCATTCCCTCATGTATCCCGAGACTGACCAGATTTCCCGCCGCATGCGCGAGCTCGGGCTGGACAACGCGCTCGGAAGCAAGATCAAGGTCTATTTCGTGCCCTCATACCTCAACGGCGACGACGGAATCTTCAACATGAAGTACTACGACCTGCTCGTGGGCATGGACCTTGCGCTTTTCCCGTCCTACTATGAGCCATGGGGCTACACCCCGCTCGAGGCCGCCGCTTTCTGCGTCCCGACTTTCACGACGAGCCTTGCCGGTTTCGGAATGTGGATCAGGGAACACTATTCGAAGGCCTCCCATCCGGGAGTTGCCATCGCGGACAGGACGGATGCCAATTATTTCGATGTCGTCAATGCCGTCGTGGCACGCATAGAGGATGTTGCGTCTCTTAATGATGCGCAGCGCCAGGAATATTGCGAGAATGCCGCTGACGTGGCATCCATAGCCCTCTGGAAGAATCAGATAAAGTACTACAACCGCGCATATGATGCCGCGCTAGACATAATCGATTCGAAGAGAGGCGATTATAGAGAAATCAAAGAAGAGAAGCATATGAACTACTCCAGAATAGAAATCAACCGTCCCACGTGGCAGAGCGTGATGGTCACCCGTCATCTGCCCAAGGCCCTCGAAGGACTCGAGCGCCTTTCGAAGAACCTCTGGTGGTGCTGGAACGACAGCGCCAAGGCTCTTTTCAAGAGCGTTGACAAGGAAATCTGGCACAAGACAGGCCATAACCCAATGGCTCTTCTCGACACCGTCAGCCTCAAGCGCTTCAATGAGCTTGCCAAGGACTCCAACTTCCTCGGACAGCTCGCCGAGGTGATGGAAGAGTTCGACACCTACATGGCAGCCAAGAAGGACAGGAAAGATCCCCAGATCGGATATTTCTGCATGGAGTACGGCCTCGATACTTCCCTGAAGATCTATTCCGGCGGTCTCGGCATCCTTGCCGGAGACTACCTGAAGGAGACCAGCGACATGAACGTCAACCTTGTCGCTGTCGGCTTTCTCTACCGCTATGGCTATTTCACCCAGGTGCTCACGGCACAGGGAGACCAGGTCGCACGCTATGATGCCGCGGACTTCATGAGGATTCCCGTCACCCCGGTCCTGAACGAGGACGGCAGCTGGGTTACCACGAGCGTGGCTTTCCCCGGAAGGAACATAACCGCCAGGATATGGAAGGTAGCTGTCGGAAGGACTGACCTGTATCTGCTTGATACTGACTATGAAGCCAACAACGACGAGGACAGGGCTGTTACCCACCAGCTCTACGGCGGCGACTGGGAGAACCGCCTCAAACAGGAACTCCTGCTCGGCATCGGCGGCATCCGCGCCCTGAGAAACCTCGGACTCAATCCCCAGATTTACCACTGCAACGAGGGACATGCCGCATTCATCGGCCTGGAACGCCTGCGCGAGTACATCCAGAAGGAGAACCTTTCCTTCTCCGAGGCCCTCGAAGTCGTACGCTCATCGTCCCTGTTCACGACCCATACTCCTGTTCCCGCCGGACACGATGCCTTCGACGAAGGCCTGCTCCGCAAATATCTCGGACACGAGCCGGACGAGCTGAAGATCAGCTGGGAAGCCTTCATGGCTCTGGGAAAGCACCATCCCGAGGATCCGAACGAGAAGTTCAGCATGAGCATCCTTGCCGCCAACATCTCGCAGAATGTCAACGGAGTATCAAAGCTTCACGGCGAGGTCAGCCGCAAGATCTTCGCGGACATGTACCCAGGCTATCTGCCTGAGGAGCTGCATATTGGCTACGTCACCAACGGCGTACACTACCCGACATGGGCTTCCAAGGAGTGGAAGAAGGTCCATGCGCCGGTATTCGGCGCTGCCTTCAAGACTTCCCATTACGACAAATCCTGCTTCGAGGGTATCTACAGAGTTCCGGACGAGGTGATCTGGAACACCCGCAAGCTCATGAAGCAGACCCTCATCAATGTCGTGAAGGAGAAGATCAGTGATCCTTCGCAGTGCAGCCACTATTCTCCCAGCCAGATCGTCACGATCAAGGAGACACTCCGCGACGATGTCCTGACGATCGGATTCGCAAGGCGTTTCGCTACCTACAAGAGGGCGACCCTGCTGTTCAAGGACCTCGACCGTCTCGATGCCATCGTGAACAATCCCGAGCGTCCCGTACAGTTCTTCTTTGCCGGAAAGGCCCATCCTGCCGACAAGGCCGGACAGGACCTCATCAAGCAGATCGTGGAGATCAGCAAGCAGGACCGCTTCATCGGAAAGATCGTCTTCATCCCCGGCTACGACATAACCCTTGCCAAGAGGCTTGTACAGGGTGTGGACGTATGGATGAACAATCCTACGCGCCCGCTCGAGGCATCCGGAACATCCGGAGAGAAGGCCGCGATGAACGGCGTAATGCACTTCTCTGTACTCGACGGCTGGTGGGTCGAGGGCTACAGGCCCGGCGCCGGCTGGGCTCTTCCCCAGGAGCGCACCTACGACGACCAGAACTACCAGGACGAGCTCGATGCCGCCACGATCTACTCCACGATCGAGAACGAGATTGCTCCCGACTACTATGACAAGGACGAAAAGACCGGCATGAGCACACGCTGGATCGGGTACATCAAGAATACGATCGCGCAGGTAGCCAGCAACTTCACGACGAACAGGATGCTTACCGACTACTGCAACCAGTACTACAACCCGCAGTACGCAAGGACCATGCTCCTGCAGAAGGATGACTACAAGGTTGCCCGCGAGATTGCCGCGTGGAAGAAGCATGTGGAGAGCGTATGGCCTCATATCCAGGTACTTTCCTATACCCAGCCAAATGCTTCCTACAGCGTTTCCCCGACAGACTACATGCACGCGGAGGTTGTCCTCAACATCGGCGACCTGAACCCGGAGGATATCGGAGTGGAGATGCTCTTCTGCACGACGGACCGCCGCGGCGAGCTCCACATCCAGGATGAGGTCGAGTTCAACCCCGGTGCGGCAAAGGACGGCATCGTAACCTATTCGGCGGACATACTTCCGGAAAGGACCGGAATGTACCATGTCGCGACAAGGTACTATGCCAAGGATGAAAGGCTTCCGCATCGCCAGGACTTCCCGCTTGTGAAATGGTTGTAGCCACCGGATTCTTTGACGGTGTCCATCTCGGACACCGTTTTGTTTTGGGGCGGCTCGTGGTGGAGTCCCGTCTCCGTGGGGAGAAGAGCACTGTGGTGACTTTCTGGCCCCATCCCAGGACCGTGCTCCAGAGCGGGGCAAGGACGCTCCGCCTGCTCTCGACCCTGGACGAGAAGAAAGAGATGCTGCATTCTCTGGGAGTGGACCGCGTTGAGATTCTACCCTTTACGAGAGATTTTGCCAGGATGACGACCAAGGAATATCTTCGCGACGTGATCCGTGACCGGCTGCACGGCACATCCGTCCTTGTCGGCTATGACAACAGGATGGGCAGCGATCAGGTCGGTGCGGAAAAGATCAGGGAAATCGCTTCGGGTCTCGGGCTTGGCTGCATCGTGCTCGACAAGTTCGAATCCGGCCCCGATACGATAAGTTCCAGCAAGATCCGTTCTCTGCTCGCAGAGGGGCGCATAGAGGAGGCCAACGGCATGCTCGGATATGAGTATCCGCTCCATGGCGTAGTCGTGGCCGGCAACCAGCTCGGCCGGACGATAGGCTTTCCGACTGCGAACATGAAACTCTACGAGCCGCTGAAAGCTATTCCCGCAAATGGCGTGTATCTCACTGAGGTGCAGACTCTTGGAAAGAGCTACAGAGGAATGACCAACATAGGTTCCAGGCCTACCGTCTCGCATTCGGGCGAGGTGGTGATCGAGACCAACATATTCGATTTCAATGAGGATATATATGGGCTCGACATCCGTCTCCGGTTCCTCAGGAGAATCCGTGAGGAACGCTGCTTCCCGACTCTCGAGGACCTGCGTCTCCAGCTTGTTTCCGACAAGGAAGAGTGTATGAGACATTGTTGATTTCTCCGGAAAAAAGTTATATATTTGTATCGCTTTGGGCCTGATTAGGCCCGGATTGAGTTTCGCCCCCGGGGCGGAACTCCTTTTTGATTGTTTGACTGAAAAGAAAATTTATATGCCAGGTAGCAATTACATGACACAGGATGGCCTCGACAAGCTCAAGAAGGAGCTTGCAGAGGCTCTTGCGCAGCGCCCCGTCATCAGCGCTGCCATCGGGGAGGCCAGGGAGAAGGGCGATCTGTCCGAAAATGCCGAGTATGATGCGGCTAGGGACGCCCAGGCTCTGCTTGAGATCAAGATCGCACGTCTCAAGGATACAATAGCGAAGGCCAAGGTGATCGACGAGAGCAAGATCTCGACGGACAGCGTACAGCTCATGACCAAGGTCAAGATCGAGAATGTATCCGCGAAGAAGACCATGGAATTCACCATCGTAGGTGATACCGAGGCTGATTTCGCCCACGGCAAGCTTGCAGCGTCGACTCCTATCGCCAAGGCCCTTCTCGGCCACAAGAAAGGAGAGATCGTCGATGCGAAGGTGCCGTCTGGAGTGATGAAGATCAAGATTCTGGATATCAGCTTATCATAATATGGCAACACTTTTCACAAAGATTACTTCCGGCGAGATTCCTTCCTACAAGGTAGCGGAGGACAAGGACTACTATGCCTTTCTCGACATCAGCCCCCTCGCCGAGGGCCATACTCTCGTGATTCCCCGCAACGTGGAGGATGACTACATCTTCCATCTTGACGACAAGACCTACGAAGGGCTCTGGGCTTTTGCAAAGAAGGTCGCAGTCGCCATCAAGGCTGCCGTTCCCTGCAAGAGGGTCGGAGTGGCTGTGCTGGGGCTGGAAGTGCCCCACACCCACATCCATCTCGTCCCGCTCCAGAGCGAGGCTGACCTCGATTTCCGCAAGGAACATCTCAAGCTTTCCCCGGAAAGGATGCAGGAGATCGCCGATTCAATCCTGAAGGAGTATGAAAAACTTTAAGCTTGTCGCTGCAGTTGCAATTGCTGCGGCGTGCCTCGCTTCCTGCAGCAAGGGGGCGAGGGTTTCCGGCGTTGTCGATGGCGACGCAAATGATTCCATCGAGGTCCGTCTGCTCGACGTGAATGTCTACAAGCCGATCGATACCGTCAGCACGAATGCTTCCGGCGCATTTTCCTTCACGGTCCCCGTGGAGAAGGGAAAGCCCGAATTCGTATATCTTTTCCGTCATGGGAACCATCTCGCATCCCTCCTTCTCCAGCATGGGGACAAGGTCAGCGTGGATGCCGATACCCTTGGCCGTTATTCCGTCTCCGGTTCCGCCGAGTCCGAGAAGCTTGTCGAGGTGGAGAGGGCTGAGAGCGAATTCGAGAACAAGTTCCAGAGCACGGTCGCGAAACTTTCCGACCAGGATCCTTCCTCTCCCGAGGCCGAAGCGACAAGGCGTGACCTGGCCAAGCAGTACATTGCCTACTACAGGGACAGGGTCATCTATGTGATGAAGAATTCCAAGTCTCTGACAACCATACCGGTTCTGTATCAGACAGTAGGGGATACTCCTCTCTTCGGACAGGTTACGGATGCGATCCATTTCCGCAATGCCTATGATTCCCTTATGACGGTCTATCCCGAGTCCCGCTATGTCAAGGCTCTTGGTGCGGAGGCGGACAAGAGGCAGGCTGAGATGGGCTTCTATGCCAAGGCGCAGAGCGCTCCGGTACTCGGCTTCCCGGACATAACCCTTCCCGGCATCGACGGCAAGCCGGTTGCTCTCAGCTCTCTGAAGGACAAGATGATACTCGTCTATTTCTGGTCCACGGAGAAGGCTGCGCAGTCCATGCTCAACCTCGAGCTCCTGAAGCCGCTCTATGAGAAGTATCACGACAAGGGTCTCGAGATCTATGCCGTGTCGCTCGATACGGACAAGACTTCGTGGGCTACCGTGGTAAGGAACCAGGGGCTTGAGTGGATCAATGTCTGCGATGGTCTCGGCTGGGCTTCACCCTCCGTCACGACCTACAATGTGGGCGAGATTCCGTTTGCGTTCCTGATAAAGGATGGGGATATCGTGGCGAATACTGGGATAAAGGATGAGAAGACGCTTGAGCGCTACTTGTCCGCCAATCTATAGTCGTTGATTAACCCGAAAATTATTATCAACTGACCCGAGGATGACCATTTGACTGGCCATCCTCTTTTTTTGCCCTGCTGGTCTGGTGCGGCTGCCGGCGGAACTCCGCTCCGCTGCTTTTTCTGTCTGCTCCGCCGGTCCGGTCCGGTGCGGTCGCCGGCGGAACTCCGCTCCGCTGCTTCGCAGCTCGGCTCCGGCCCCTCCCACCGTATCCTGCGTCCCGCTTCGTGACCCGTCCTGATTTTTCTTTACAGTTTTGAGCCTTTATTGTTCATAATTTTGG
>CAYTXA010000002.1:0-28041 GCA_964440865.1 uncultured Muribaculaceae bacterium
ATGTTTCTGTGTTATGTGTTCTTTAATGCTTGGCTTACAAATATAATTTATTTTGGGATTATATCAAAGTCATGACCTGGAGGCACATGCGGGTGTTGTGGTAGGGGCATTTCCAGAAGCCGGCCTTAGGGTTGGCTTTGTCTATGCTTCCGTCCGGCAGGATGGCCCACCACCATTCGCCTCCTTCACTATCTACCAAATTATTTTTGATATAGTTCCACGCTGCGATAGCATTTAATAGGAATTGAGATTTCTCGACTTCGCTCGAAATGACAGAAGAAGAGTCCGAAATGACAGAAGAAGAGTTCGAAAGGCCTTCGTGATATTTCCAGAGCCAGAGGTTGCCGACAACGGTTTCGGCCTGGACCCACCATTGGCGGGAATCGTCATAAGATACCCGATCAGAGTCGGGCATGACGAGCTGCTCGTAACGCATGGAGCCGTCCGGGAGAAGGCCTTCGTTGCCTGCAAGGCCCATGGCGAAAGCCCAGGGGCGGACGCGATCCACTACAGCCTGGTCCTTGAGCGCAAAAGCGCATTCCAGGGCCAGCCAGGAAGTCTCTATGTCATGTCCGTAGGAGACGCCGCCCGGGAGCACGCTCCAGTCACGTTTAAAGTAAAGCTGCAAGTGCCCGGCTTCATCCATGACCTTTGTGCCGATGATGTCCAGAAGGGCCTCTACGGCCTTTTTCAGGCCGGCATCGGGCCAGGCAGTATAAAGATTAGCATAAGCCTCAAGGATATGAAGATGCGAGTTCATTGTCTTGTCGGCATTGATATCGTGGGCCGACAGTGACATGTCGTCCAGCGGAGAAAAGTCGCGCGCAAGAGCCTCTATGTAGCCCCCATTGGCCGCATCAGCAAAATGAGCCTCAACCACACGGTAGATGTTAACGGCAGCCTTTAGGACTTCGTCGTCATGGGTAACCTTGTAAAGCTCTGACAGCCCGTAGATTGCAAAGCCCTGGGCGTAGAGCTGCTTCTTGGCATCCAGACGGGAGCCGTCGGCGTTAACAGACCAGTAGACGCCGCCGTACTTGTGGTCACAGAAATGCTTTAGGAACCAGTCCTTGGCATGGATGGCCGCAAGCAGGTAGTCTTTGTCCGGAATAGCCTGATAAGCAGCGGCAAAAGACCAGATAATTCGGGCGTTAAGGATTACGCCGCGCGGAGCGTCCCGCAGGACGGTACCGCCAGACGTAACCTCTCCGTAGAAGCCCCCGTCCGGGTCCCTCAGCCTCAGCCAATAAGGAAGTATATTTTCTGTAAGGTTAGACCTAACCTCTCTCTTAAAATCTTCTATCATTCAATGTTATTGTTTTAAGATAACAACTGTACTTTTAAACCCGTGGACGCCCGTGTCCTCGTGAACGGACAGTTGCTATCTAAATATTAGGAGTGTCCCAAATTTTTGTCTCAGTGCAGTTAACCATTGCAGACAGGCCGCCGCAGCTGATGCGGAAGTCGCCCTTCTCCAGACGCCATTTGCCGTCTGTACCCACAAATGCAAGGGCCGAAGCCGGAATCTCAAAGGAAACGGTAAGAGTCTGGCCAGGCTCAAGGGCAATCTTCTCGAAGGCACGCAGGCGCTTCACATCCGGAATAAGGGAAGCCACAAGGTCTGAACTGTAAACAAGCACAGCTTCCTTGCCAGCCACGGCACCGGTGTTCTTTACGTCTACTGAAACCTTAAGAACGTCGCCGGCTTTGAAGGATTGCCGGTCAGAGCCGGCAATGACGGACAGATTGCTGTACTCGAAGCTGGTGTAGCTGAGACCGTGTCCGAAGGGCCACTGAACGTCCATTACGGCGTCGTAGTTGTATGAACCCTCCATCGTATCGCGATGCTCTGAAACCTTGTAGTCATAGGTATGCAGGGCGTTGATATGCTTGGAATAAGTGAACGGCAGGCGTCCGGAGAAGTTCTCGTCACCGGCCATAAGGGCTGCAAGGGCATCGCCACCGTAGTTGGAAGGCAGCATAATGTCTATAACAGCCTTTGCAAGAGGTTCGATGTCTCCGATAAGGCGGGGACGGCCCTCGTTAAGCACAAGGATAACAGGCTTTCCGGTAGCGGCAAGAGCCTTTACCAGAGCCTTCTGGTTGGCGGAAAGGTTAAGGTCGTCCATGTTGCCGGGAGTCTCGCAGTAAGAGTTCTCACCCACGCAAGCCACAATGACATCGGCCGCATGGGCTGCTGCTACGGCGCGGGCTATGCCGGAAGCATCTTCTGCCTGCCAGTCAGGATTGTTGCTGTAAACGACGCCGGGCTCGTAGCTAACCTTGCCGAAGCGGGCCTTCAGGGCCTCGTAGATAGTATTGTACTGGGGAACATAAGCATCGGCATTACCCTGCCAGGTATAGCTCCAACCACCGTTAATGGTACGCAGGGAGTTGGCATTAGGGCCGGTGACCAGAATACGCTCAGAGCCCTTGAGAGGCAGGATTCCATCATTCTTAAGAAGAACCTCAGACTCTACGGCAGCAGCGTAAGACTCCTTTGCAAAACGCTCGCAGGCGAAGTCTTTGTAATCATGCTCCCAGAGAGGATTCTCAAAGAGGCCCAGACGCACCTTCAGGCGCAGGATGCGGCGTACGGCGTCGTCTATACGTGACATAGGAACGTCGCCGGACTCTACAACGGCAACAAGGTCGTTAACGCACTCAGGGTCATAAGGATCCATAATCATGTCGATACCTGCATTGATGCCCATTGCAACGGCCTCACGTTTGTTGGCGGCAACATGGTCACGGTTGAAGAGATTGTCGATGTCGGCCCAGTCGGTAACAAGCATTCCGTCCCAGCCAAGCTGCTCCTTTACCCAACCGGTAAGAAGTGTCTTGTTTGCATGGGTGGGGATACCGTTGATAGAAGCAGAGTTTACCATTGCGGTAAGCGCACCGGCCTTGAAGCAGGCCAGGAAGGGCGCAAAGAACTTCTCGCGAAGGTCATTTTCTGCGATGTATGCGGGGGTACGATCCTTGCCTGAAGCAGGAACGCCATAACCCATGAAATGCTTGATGGAAACGGCTGCATGCTCAAGGTCGATATGATTAGGGTCAGCACCCTGAATGGCCACAGTCTCTTCACGGGCCATTTCTGCCTGCAGGAAAGGATCTTCTCCGAAGCTTTCCCAGATACGCGGCCAGCGGGGATCACGGCCAAGGTCCATTACCGGAGAAAACACCCACGGAACCTGTGCGGCGCGGGTTTCATAAGCCATTGCGGCGCCCAGCTGACGGGCATACACACGGTTGAAGGTTGCAGCGATATTCACCTCCTGCGGATAGAATGAACCGTCGGTCAGGTATGTTGCACCGTGGATCATATCCAAACCATAAATACATGGTATGCCGATGCTTTCCATACTCTTGTCCTGAATCTGCTTAACCATTGCGGCGGTGTGCTCACGGCTGTGGGCGGCATCGTGCATCACGTTAAGGATGGAACCAACGCGGTACTCCCCTATGATTTTGTCCAGTTTGGCGGGGTCTATGGCCTCGCGGGTTTCGTCCTCAAGGACGGAGATATTAAGCTGGACCATCTGGCCGGCCTTATCCTTAAGGCTCATGCCCTTGAGTACGCTTTCTACCTTGGCCTCTACGTCGGCATCGGCCGGAATAACTTTTACCTCTTTGTCACCGCCGCAAGAAGAAAGGGCTGCGGCTGCAAATGCTACAGAAGTCATTTTAAATAATGTCTTTTTATACATAATCTCACCTGATTTTATTCATTCCAATCGTCTGTACGGAAAGGCGGGACAGGAATTCCGTAAGAAGTCTGCAAATTAGAGCCCATCCAGTTGCGGAAGCTGTAACGCACTGCAACAGGCTTGGGGACATCGGCACACTGGACATAAACTGTCTCGCCGTCCCAGTCTACCTGGGCCTGTGCCAGATGGAAGACCCTGTCTTCGCCGGCCAGTTCAAAACCGCGCACATCCCTTGAAGAAATGCTCATAAGGTTGCTCCACACGTTGGTAAACTTGATTTTTACCCGGCCGTCTTCAAGATATTCTATGTCCTTGGGCTCCGGATAGTCAAGGGTAATGCCAAGAGACCGGCCGTAGGCGCAATTAAGGGCTCGCATGGCCATCATGTCTGCAACTTCCTGTTTATAAGGAGGATGCACAGTAATATCGGTTCCCAAAGTCTCTGTGCAAACTGCATAAGAGTTGGGAGTAGTCTTCAAGACATCCATCTGGGTACGCACAAAGCGCGGGCGCCAGCGGCCGTTTACATCCCCATGCTCGTAAGGAGCAAGAAGGGCGTAAATGAAGGGGATGTCGCCAAGGCCCCAGGCCTCACGCCATAGCTTTACCATAGAGGTCTGAAGCTTGTCATAGCAGTCCTGGCCGATGTTTGAACAGCCCTGATACCAGATTATACCTTTTATCGGGTATCCGGCAACAGGCAGTACGCGGCCGTTCCAGCATGTAGCAGTACTCTGCGGCCAGCCGCCGGCACGCTCATGAAGGGCTTTGATGGTCTTAAGTTCTTCTTCCGAAACGCCGGCCTGCTCTACCGCCTCCCAGCTCATCCACGGCTCTATGCGGCTGCCGCCCCAGGCGTTTACTATTATGCCAACGGGCACATCCAGGTTCTTGGTAAGCCTCTTTGCAAAGAGATAGCCTACTGCCGAAGATTCGCAGAAAACATCCGGCTGCGTGTACTGCCAGGTGGCCTGCACATCTGCCTGCGCAACATGGGTGGTATCGGCCTTAATGTTGAATATACGTATGCGGGAGGCATATTCCGATGCTTCCAGAAGATGCTCGCGGAAGCCTTCTATTTCCTGGAAGCCAAAACCGCGCATCGGCATTTCCATATTGGACTGGCCGCTGCAAAGCCATACCTCTCCAAAGGCCACGTCGCTTATTGTGACGCTTTCCTTGCCGCTGCGAACGGTAATAGCGTAAGAGCCTCCGGCCTTGCCAGTTGTAACCTTAACGCGCCATGAACCGTCCTTTGCTACAGTGGCGCTGGTGGTCTTCCCGTCCCAGGAAGTATTAACTGTAACCTTTGCTCCGGGTTTTCCCCAGCCCCATACGGGGGCCGATGTTTCCCGCTGCAGAACAGCGTGGTCAGAGAACACATGTGCCACTTTCAGGTCTCCCGCAAAAGCGAATGAGGTCCCTGCTAAAAGAAGGGCGGCGGCAAGAATGCTCCTGACCGGATTAAAAAACTTTATCATATACCTTAATTAAAATTCAAATTTACTGGATTGCCGATGTAAGCGACCACCCTGTTGCCTGCAGTGTCAGGGTCAAAGGCGAAGGGCTCCTGCGGGCTGACAACAACTATCCTCATCATTATACTTGAGGGCATTCCGGGATAAGAGCCTTCCCTTGCGCCGATGCTGAGGGTTTTTGTGCCGTCATTCCAATAGAATTCCACCTTGGAGCACTCTCCCCTTTCGTAGCCGTAGCTGAGGCCATCATCCTGGTAAAGGGTAAAATTGGCATCGGCACCGGAATAAACCAGGATCAGGAGTTCGTCATCAGGGTACTGGTCTGTCCATTCCATCTCTTTGCCGATGGGAACAATGCTGCCGGCACGTACGTACAGCGGCATTCTCTCATACGGGGCGGAAGCGGTAAGGTGCTGACCGCCGGCGATATAGGAACCGGTATAAAAATCGTACCAGCCGCCCTCCGGGAAGTAAACGTCGCGGCTGCGGGCCTTGTATTCGTAAACCGGGCATGGCATCAGGGCCGGGCCCAGCATCCACTGGTCAGAGAGGTCACGCACCTGGGGGTCATCCGGATAATCCATCGGCAGGCCGCGCATCATGGTAGCATCGTCGGTGTTGACTGCACCTGCAACGGAGTATAGATAAGGCATCAGGCGATAGCGCAGGCGCATATAGTAAAGTATGCTCTCATAGGTCTGTGAGCCTTCCGGAGCGATGTTCCAAAGCTCCCTGCGCGGCCACTGGCCGTGGGTGCGGAACAGAGGCACAAAGGCGCCGAACTGGTGCCACCTGGTCTGGAGTTCCTGCCACTCGGGCTCATTGGCCTTGTCGTAGAATTTGCTCATTACGGAGAAGCCGCCGATGTCCATTCCCCAGAACGGGATGCCGCTCATGCTGTAATTAAGGCCTGCGGCCATCTGCGTGCGCATGTCGGTCCATGAAGTACCTATATCGCCACTCCATGTGGCTGTGCTGTAGCGCTGAAGCCCCGCGAAACCGCTGCGGGTAAGAAGGAATACGCGCTTGTCAGGGTCCACGCTCCTCTGGCCCTCATAAATGGCCTGTGCGTTCATAAGGGCATAGGCGTTAAGGTACTCCGTAGAAGGGCCAAGGGCCGTAGGAGTAAGAAGCCATTTCTGGTAATCCATCGGCAGGCAGTCCCTTAAATTGGGTTCCGATGCGTCCATCCACCAGGCGTCAATCTTGCGTCCGAACTTAGTGTAAAGGGCATCGTCCATCTGGCGCCAGAACATCTCCCGGCCGCCTTTGGAATAAGCATCGTAGAAGGTTGTAGGATGACCCAGCCAGTCTACAAGGCCGTCGTCCTCGGCGTGGGTATATGCGTAGCCTGCGGCTTTAAGCTCCTTGTAATTGTCTGTATTGGTGTAGAATTTGGGCCATACGGAAATCATGAAGCGGCCGTTAAGGGCATGGACGCTGTCCAGCATCGCCTCAGGGTCCGGGTAACGGGTGGCGTCAAAGTTGTGGCTGCCCCACTGGTCGTCTTCCCAGTACTGCCAGTCCTGGACTATATTGTCCACGGGAATATGCCTGCGGCGAAGCTCCGTGAGGGTTTCCACCAGGTCTTCCTGAGTGGAATAGCGCTCACGGCTCTGCCAGAAGCCAAGCACCCATTTGGGCATTACCTGGGCCTTACCTGTGAGCTTTCTGTAGCCCTTTATTACGCCGTCATAATTGTCACCGGCAATGAAATAGTAATCCAGCTGAGGCTCAAACTCGCTCCAGAAACTTATGCGTCCCTGCGGTTCTGCCTTATGGTCCGCCACCCTAAGGCCGATGTAAGAGACATCGCCGTCCGGCTCCCACTCTATGCGGATAGGAGTTTTTACGTCCTTTTCCAGGCGGACTACGTATTTGTAGCTGTTGGGGTTCCAGGCCGGACGCCAGCGGCGGGACATTACTTCCTTGCCGCCTATAACAGTACGCTGGAAGCCGGCATAGTACTGGATGAAGTGATAATCAGCTGTTTCCGGTGCCTGGATATAGCCCTCGTAAACCACCTTGCTGCCGTTAAGGGCAATCTTTGGAAGGTTCTTTACAGCAAATTCGTTCTCATAGTAAAGACTGTCTTCCCTCTGGACAAGCGGCTGGCCCTGTGCCGTAACATAAGTACCGGTGAGGGCACCCTCCCGGCCGTTTTTATCAAAGAGCTTGAAGGCTTTGCCAAGCTGCATGTAAGGCTCTGGATTACCCCACCGGGAAAGGGAATATGCGTCAAATAGAAGGCCGTAACCCTTGTTGGAAACCACAAAGGGCACGCTTACCTTGGTGTTGTACTGGAAGAGTTCCTCGCTGCGGCCGGCGTGGTTGAATTCCCCGGCCTGATGCTGCCCAAGGCCATAAAAGGCCTCTTCCGGCTCAGAGGCAAAGCTTACTGCAGTGCTCCAGGCATCCTTATCCTCTACATTTATGGGCTTGAAGGAGGCGCGGCCGTCGGTTGCAAGCGGGGTACCATCGGCACGGAAAAAAGCTACAGTGGCAGAGGCCTTGTCTACCTGTGCGATCAGTTTGGAAGTTATAACGCGGACTGCCCCTTCTGTCTGTTCCACGGTGTAATCAGAAAAGCCTTCCTGAGGCAGCACAACAAGGGATTCCCTGTCAGGGAATACCCCGTCCGGGGTTTCGCTTACGCGGATGATTTCCGGTGAGATGACTTCAAGGCGTATGCATGCGCCCTCGCCGTCTACCTTTATCTGGCTGCTTTTTTTGCCACATGCAAGGGCAAGCACTGCCAATGCTATTATGCCGATGTATCTTTTCATGCTACTTGTTTAAATTCAATTTAACTACAGCCTCCTTGACGCCTTCGCCGCTGAAGGTGACAGTTGCCTCCCCCACCTCTCCGGTGCTCTGGATAAGGAACTGTGCGCGTCCGCCGAAGCTGTCTATCGTAAAGCTTTTTGCCGATGAATCCGCGGGCCTCTCACGGCCTTTAAAGGCGCTGTCGCCATTACCGGCGCCAAGTATCCTGACCGGGCCTTCTACCTGTACCGTGACAGGGATTCTCGCTGTGGGCGCAAAGTGCCCCTTGGCATCCAGGACAGCTATGTTTATGACGGAAAGGTCCTGGGAATCGGCCTTGATAACACTCCTGTCGGCCTCTGCCTCAAGTGAAGCAGGCGCACCGGCCGTATAAACGGTTTCTTCCATTATCTTGCGGCCGTTTTTGTAGCCAACGGCCCTGACTTTGCCGGGCTGGAAAACCGCGTCCCACTCAAGATGGCCGTATCTTGGCATCTTCTTCCGGCCAAGGTTGCGGCCGTTCACATAAAGTGCTACCTCATCGCAGTTGCTGTAAACCCAGACGGATATTTTTTCTCCTTCATGGCCTTCAAGATTCCAATGAGGGAGTATATGCAAAACTGGCTCTGAAGTCCACCAGGACTTGATATAGAAGGCCTCGTCCTTGGGGAAACCGCAGTAATCCAGGATACCGAACTGGGAGCCAGTAGCGGGCCATACCAGAGGGTCCGGTTCCCCGCGGTAGTCAAAGCCGGTCCAGTAGAAGAAGCCTCCAAGCCAGGGGCGCTCTTCATAGAACTTGAGCCCCCTTTCTATGCAGTTGTACATGCTGTCAGGGCCCTGCTTTGAGCGGTTTTTAGCCGGCATTCGGCCGGCTTCACCGGCAAAATAAATACTCTTTGTCCCGCAGCCGGAGGTCTCTTCCGTGCCAATGGCAACGCGCTCAGGGAAGTCTGCACGGTGCTTTTCTACCGGATTCTGCAGGATGTAGTTGTATCCGGCCACATCGGCGCCTTTGACAATCTCCGGGCCGCTGCTGGTTGCAACAACTACGGGACGCGATGCATCCACAGAGTGGCAGAAGGCAGTCATCCTGCGGGCAATCTCTTCTCCTTTGTCGCTCCACTCGATACCCCACTCTTCATTGCCGATGCCCCACATTATTACGCTGGGATGGTGCCTGTCCCTTTCTATCATGGCGCCAAGGGGCTCCAAATGGGCATCGTTTACACCCATAAGACGGGTTTCTTCAAGCACGTAAATTCCAAGGCTGTCGCAAAGGTCCAGAAGCACAGGAGAAGCCGGATTATGAGAAGTCCTGATGGCGTTTACGCCGTATTTTTTAAGTTCTTTAAGCCTGTAGGCATAGAGGGCATCGGGGATGGCGGCACCTACGCCGGCATGGTCCTGATGCAGGTTTACTCCGCGAAGCTGCACCCGCTCTCCGTTAACGATGATGCCTCGGTCAGGGTCTAACTCGATGATTGGCAAGTCCTTACAAGACTTCTTTTCTTCTTCTCCGATGGTAAGCCAAGCGTGCCGATAGATTCCCGCACCTTCGTAGAACCAGCCTTCCTCATAAGTAGCATCGGCACGGACAGTTATAACATTGTCTGCCCCGAAGTTAAGGTATGCCGATATCTCATAGCTGGCACCTGTATAGCCGCTGCGGTTGCCGCCCAGCCAGAAACCGTTCACCCAAACCTGGGAGTCGCGGAAGATGCCGTCGAAGCGGACGTAGACCATGCTGCCTTTGGCATCGACAGGCACTGTAAAGTGCTTGCGGTACCAGCCCACACTGGTTTCCGGGAACTTCCAGCCGACAGTCTTGAAGCCGTGGCTCTTGCTGGCATCGGCGCTGAAGGGAAGGTCTACCGCCCAGTCATGGGGCAGTTGGACGGGAGTCCAGGCAGAATCGTCAAATTTTGGAGAATATGGCCCCTCATTGTGAATAGAGGCCGCTTTTGTAAAATAGTTGAAGTATTCCGTTCCGCAGCCAAAGTCCTTTTCCGGCGATGCGGCGTTACCAAAAGCAAAGCGCCAGCCGTCGTCAAAGGGCACGGTCTGGGCTGCCAAAGGCAGTGCCAGCGCAGCTACAACCAGGGTAAGGACAAGGCGTTTCATGGTTAATTCTCCTTATAGTTAAAATAGATGAATTTGGCCGTTCCTTCTATTGCCATGGGGCCGATGGTAACGCCGGTAAAGCCGCCCACGACCTCTGTAGAAAGGAGGGAGGTCTCAAGACGGGCTATTTCCTTGCCATTAAGGAGGAACTCATAGTGGTCTCCCCAGGCTTTTACTTCCAGTTTTGCCTTGGGGACGGAAAGGGGAACCACCGCTTCGGTCTTGTCCAGGCCGCGGATCTGGTATTTCACAATGGCCTGGCAGCCGGCGGCAGATTTACGCACGGTGAAAGTAGCGTAACCATTGAAAATCTGGTAAACAGCCAAGCCCGCTTCTGCTGCTCCGTCAAGGCTTACCTCTGTACCGAACAGGCAGTCGGCTGCCTGCTGGCGGCGCAGAAGGGCCGTAGGCCTTTCGCTGCCCCAGCCCAGGCCTTTGCCTGTTCCGCGAAGGATGAGCACACCGCCTTCAAGGGAATAATTCTCCTGCACAGTCTCCTGTATATGTATCCACTCCGGGCCAAGAGGCTCTTTGAAGTCATAATAACGGCTGGCATCGGCAACAGGTGCCGGCTGCGAAGGGAAACGGACTTCCATCCTTTCTGCTACGGGCTTGCCATCATTTATTACCGGCCAGCCATCGGCGTTCCAGGAAACCGGGGCTATGAAAGTCTCGCGGCCAAGATGGTGGAAATCACCGCCATAGCGCCTGTAAGCCAGGAAAGTTATCCACCAGGAACCATCGGCAGCCTGGAAGAAGTCTCCGTGGCCGGTGCCCTGGATATTGCTCTCTTGCGCTGCAAATGAGCAGTGCGTAAAGATGGGGTTGGCAGGGTTGGCCTCATAAGGGCCGTAGATATTCTTGCTGCGGGCAATCGTTAGCCTGTGGGCCAGTTCCGTGCCGCCCTCGGAAATCAGGAGATAATACCACCCTCCCCTCTTGTAGATGTGCGGACCTTCCGGGAACCGGCCGCCGGTACCCGTCCAAAGCGCTTTTGAAGGGCTGAGAGTGGCTCCGGTTGCAGGGTCAATCTCGCATAGGGTAATGACGCCATCGGGGTTGGAAACCATGTAGCAGGTGCCGTCCTCAAAATAAAGGGAAGGGTCGATTCCCTGCTGCTCCAGCCACATGGGCTCGCTCCAGGGGCCGGCCGGGTTTGTGGCGGACACCATGAAATTGCCGCCGTTACCCACGTTGGTGGTAATCATGTAGAAGGTACCGTCGTTGTAACGGATTGTGGGGGCGTAAATACCCAGCCAGGATGTTGCGTCCTTAAGTGGAAGCTGCGACGGGCGGTCAAGCACGTTTCCAAGCTGCTCCCAGTTCTGGAGGTCCGTGCTGTGATATACAGGCACCCCTGGGAAATAATGGAAGGTGGAGTTTACAAGATAATAATCCCCGCCAACGGCCACGACTGAAGGGTCCGGGTGAAAGCCCGGCAGAACAGGATTCTGCAAAACAGCAACGGTGCCGCCGGTAACCTCTTCTACAGGATTGCTTCCGCAGGCCGTAAAAACGCAAGCCAGAAGCAGGTATTTAAGCTTTCCAAACATGACGGCCTGCAATTACTTACCTAAGTTCCTGTCTATGAATTTGTTAAGAGTCTCTACGGAGAGTCCCGTACGAAGGCCGTCCTCCGGTGTATTCAGGCAGTAATCCACAAGACGGTCCACGGTAGAAGTAGCTACGTGCATGCGGGTATCGGAAGAAGCGTAGTAAATAAATACCTTGCCGTCCGGGTCGCAAATCCAACCGTTAGAGAAAAGGACATTCATTACGTCGCCAATATACTCCCAGCCCTCGGGAACCATGAAGAAGCCTCCGGGCTGCGCAATCACCTTCGTGGGGTCTTCCAGAGAGGTCATATACATGTAAAGGACGTAGCGCAGACCGCTTGCACAGCCGCGTACGCCATGCGCCAGATGCAGCCAGCCTTTGGCTGTCTTGATGGGATGCGGACCCTCCCCGTTCTTAACCTCCTTTATGGTATGATAATGCCTGAGGTTGATGATTTTTTCTTCGCCGATGACTGCATGTTCCATGCTGTCTACGAGTGCCCAGCCGATGCCGCCGCCGTTACCGGCGTCGATGAAGCCGTCCTGCGGACGTGTATAGAGGGCGTATTTGCCATTTACGAACTCCGGATGGAGCACTACGTTGCGCTGCTGGCTGCGGGACTGGATGTCCGGCAGGCGCTCCCAGTTAATGAAGTCCTTTGTGCGGGCTACACCGGCTGCGGCGGTAGCTGCAGAGAGGTCGCCCTCTGCGCTGTGGTCCTTGCGCTCTACGCAGAAGATTCCGTAAACCCAGCCGTCCTCATGCGCGGTAAGGCGCATGTCGTAGATGTTGGTAGCTGGTTCTCCGTACTCCGGCATGGTAACAGGACGGGGCCAGAACCGGAAGTTGTCCACGCCGTTAGGGCTTTCCGCCACTGCAAAGAAAGACTTTCTGTCATTGCCCTCTACGCGTACTACAAGAAGATATTTCCCGTTCCATTTGATTGCTCCGGAATTGAAGGCTGCATGCACGCCGATGCGCTCCATAAGATAAGGGTTGCGCTCTTTGTCAAAGTCATACCTCCACTCCAGCGGGGCGTGTTCCCCGGTCAGGATGGGATACTCGTAGCGTTCGTAGATACCGTTGCCCTCCAGGGGCATGTTTTTTCTCTCTATCAACCGGCGGTGGTTTTCTTCCAGCCACGCCTTTCTCTGCTCAAAGGTCATAGGTTTTATTTCAAAAATTCTATATTGTCAAATTCACTGAATGTTTTAAAATCTGCGGCGTTCTCAAAGCCGTCCCAGGCTGCATAGAAGTGGCCCGGTTTGTCATGGGCGTTGCGCCACGTAAGCACGTATGCTATAGGGAAATCCTTGATTGAAGGATACAGGGTTTCCGTCCACCATGTAGGGTCAGGAATGCCCTCCAGGCCGGTCTCAGCAAAGCAAAGGAGCTTGCCGTGCTCTTTTGCAAGAGCCTGGACGTACGAAAGGTTCTGCTTAACCTCTGCACGGAAGTTCTCTGCCCCTTGCTCTATGGACAGCCCGCCCCAAAGTCCCTCGTAAGTGTCTATTCCAAGGATATCGGCATAGTCGTCTCCCGGATAGCGGCTTATGTAAGCATCGGCTCCGGCATTGCCGTTGGGGGAATAGCACCAGAGCACGTTGGAGAGCCCGCGCGCATCAAAATAGTCTTTTGTCTTGCGAAAGAGGGCGATGTATTCCTCGTTCGTGCAGTGGTCTTTTCCCCACCAGAACCAGTTGCCCAGATTCTCATGCCAAGGACGGAAGATTACGGGCACTTCCGTTCCGATGCTTTCTATAAAATCTGCCGTACGCTGCAGCCAGAGGACGAATTCCTCTTCTTTCTGCCCGCCTTCAAGGCACGCCGTTACGATGCCTGGGGTGGATACGTCCCAGGCGTCGCTGCCGGTCACTATGTTACGCGGGTGCCAAGAGAAAGTAACAATGCCACCTCTTTCGATATGCTTGAGTGTTGCCTTGCGGATAAGCCCGAACGGCACGCCGTCCAGGTTGTAGCTGTCACCGAGTTCTATTCCTCCAAGGTCAAAGCCAAGGAGCATAGGGAACTTCCCGGTAACATCCTTTACGTCTGAGCGCTCAAAGGCATCGTTCTCCCAGTCAGTTACCAGCCAGCTGTGGCCGTACACCAGGTCGTCCTGATGCCCGTAGGCTATCTTGCCCTCTGCTACAAAGCCGTTCAGCCTTCCCAGCAGCTCCTCCCCCGGCGTCACCTGAGCTTCCTTTCCTCCTTGCGCACACGCCGCTGCAATCATTGCCAAAAATATTAAAGCCTTTTTCATATATTTATTTAGAGAATGTAGGGGCGGAATCGTATATGGACTGGAGGGTGTAGGTGGCGTCGGTTGTGAAACGGGCCTTCTTCATTACGTTAACAACCTCCTGTGCATTGCCGATTACCGCACCGGTTCCGTGATGGATATAGCCGTGTTTCTCTTTACCATCGCCCTCGGAACCGTTGTCCCAGAGATAGCAAGGCATTCCGAACACCTTGGCGGCCTTTACCACATACTCCATATAGTAGAGGTAGAATGCCCACGCACGGGCGTCGGATTGTTTCCTCATGGAGCAGCCGAACTCGCCGATATAAACAGGGATATTGTTAGCCACGTACTTGGTATAAAGCTTGTTAAATACCTCTTTCACATGATCCTCTCCCTCTGCGGCCTTCTTGCCTGCGGCGCCGGTATGGCCCCAATCGCTGTACTGCTCGTCGCCGATGGTGTAAGAACTGGGATCATAGAAATGAACGGAAACCATGAGTTTGTTGGCAGCATCGGCAGGAAGAGTCAGATAATCCACGAATGTGGGGTTGGCGGCGTAGGTAGGAATACCCAGCCAACGGGTTGCGTTGTTGCCACCGGTAGCGCGGACAGCATCGACAAAGACTTTGTTCCACTCGTTAAGGATACCGCACTGCTTGGTAGGATCGGCGCGGAAGGCATCGCTCCAGCCCCAACCGCCGTCATTGAGCTCGTTGAAGGACTCCATAATAAGCCAGTCTCCGCAGTCTTTGAATTTGTTTGCGATTTGGGTCCAAACGGCGGTAATCTTTGCCTTGATGGTGTTGTTAAGGTCGCTGTTAAGGGCAGCATTCTTGATATCGAGCCACTGGTAGGTGTTGTTTACACCGTGGTTCTCGTCGTGATGAGTGTTGATGATAACATTCAGGCCGGCATTGTGGGCAAAGCCTACAACCTCGTAAACGCGGTTCATCCAGGTCTCGTCAATCTTGTAATCAGGGGCCTCGCCAATCATCTTGAGCCAGCTGACGGGGATACGCACGCTGGTAAAGCCGGCCGCTTTAACGCCGTTGAAGGTTGCCTGGGAGGCAAGATGACCGTTATCGCCCTGCCAAACAAGCTCGTCAGGATAGCCCTCTTTGTCTCCTGCCCAGTCACCATTGTAATAGGCATCGAAGTGGTTGCCCATATTCCAGCCAAGGCCAAGGGTTGTTGAAAGCTGTGTAGCTGCGTTGTCCGGAAGAACAGGGTCGGGGACAACGGTCTTTCCGGCCTGGCTTACGGTGTAGGTGACGGAAGTAGCTCCGGTAGCCGTAACCGTAAGGTTGGCCGTGCGGGTTTCGTAGGTATCGTTGGCCGCAATGTTCAGCTTGACAGTTATTTTATAGTTGTTAAATGTTCCATCAGTGACTGTAATCCAACCCGGGAGGCTGGAAATAACCGGTCTCGACGGAGAAGTAAACGTTACATTAATCGACTCCCCTGCCTGTGCGGCAGAAATAGAAGTGGGGGAAATTGTAATAGAAGTGGGAGCCACTCCTCCGCCGATATCCGGTTTAGGATCGGAAGGCGAGTCCTTCCCGCAGGAAAGAACCGCTGCAGCCATAACTACTGCACCCAGGAACATAATAAACTTTTTCATATCTATTGTATTTTTGGCATATTCTCTCTTGTGTAAACGTACTCGTTAGACATCAGGGACTTCCAGTAATCCACTGTGTTAAGGCTGCTGCCGCTGATGTTGACGCTGCCGTCGGAATTTGTTGCCGGCCAGACCATGAACCACAACCAGGGATAGCCTGCGAGCAGGTTTTTCTCCGGGGACGGGATGTTTCCGCACTCAGAGATGGTTATCATCTTCTTGCCGCCGCAGACAGTCTGGACAAAGTCGAACTGAGTCTTTTTTGCATCGGTATTATTCTCATAAATATCGACTCCGACGATGTCCACCCTGTCGTCTCCGGGGTACCACTCGGCAGCGGCGGATTCGTATCCGGGGGCAACGTCAACAGTCCACACCCAGATAATGTTGTTAAGGCCGTGATGCTTCTGCAAACGATCCTGGATAAGAGCCCAGAGCTGCTTGCAATAGGAAGCACCGTAGCGGCCCCACCAGAACCAGGCCCCGCCGTTGGGATTGTAACGGGTGTAATTGCCGGCCGCCTCATGCAGGGGACGGAATACAACGGGAATGCCCTCATTCTGAAGCAGTTTGAGCGTAATTGCAATTTTGTCGATGTTGGCAAGGATGCACTCATTCTGCCAGGTGCCTTCCTTCAGGGCTTCGCGGATATCGAAGTCTGTCTCGCTCTGCCCGTTGTTGGCGCCGGGTGTATAGAAACCGTAGCCGTCAGTGCCGCCGCCACGGAAGATATCCTCGCTGGCGGGTACATTCCAGTGCCACATATAGCTGACTACGCCGCCTGCATTCCAATGCTCTTTCTGGGCCGATATGTCCGTATAATCCTGCTTCCAGCTCCAGCCTGCAGGGGTGGGAGAGAATTGCAGGAAGATAAAGTCGTAGCCGGCAAGGGCTGGATGGGCACCGGTGGATTTGTAGACAGCGTCTACAAAGTCGTTGATATGCGACATGCTGGACTGGACGCCGGACATTGTCTTTGTGCCATACTGGTTCAGAAGGACTGTGTAGAGCTTTTTGGCAGCATCGGTGGCATTTGCATTCTGCGGCGCCGTGGGAATCTTGGACTTGTCCACGTCCGGCACCGACGGTTTAACCATTGCCGCCTGGCTCACCGGCAAAGTCTTTGTCAAAGAACCGGAACTGAGTACAACGCTGGCTGTCCTTGCCGTATAAGACTCATTTGCCGATACCGTTACGGTATAAACAATTTTATAAGTCTCGGGATTAAAAGTGCTGTTACTGAAGCTGATCCAGTCCGGAAGACCGGAAACCGAAGGGCGGCCGGGAGAGGTTACTGTAATGGTCCACTCGCCTCCTGCCTGGGGAACGTCAATTGCCGTCTGGGACAACGTGATATCCTTCGGGGCCTCAGGTTCATGCTCATTGGACGGGCTGTCCTTCTGGCAGCTCCACGTAACGGCCATGACGGCCATCGCAATCAATATCCAAATCTTTTTCATAGCCTGTTAATTGGAACCCGGAGGGAGGGTCAGCCCCCTCCGGATTAAAACTACTTGACTGATATCTTGGTCAAGGTGAACATGTAACCGGTAACAACCAAACCGTTGCTTGCTACCAGGTCGTCGATGATTTCCTGGGTAAGCTTAATGCCAAACGGGCTCTCCGGGTTGTCGTACTGGCCGGGAACTCCGGCAAGTGCACCCCAGTTGTCTCCGTGACGAAGGCTGATGCAGAACCAGTTATCCGGCTCAACGTCAGGTGTAAAGTGGAGGAACATTGTCTGGCCTGCACTTACAGTGCTCCAGTCAAAGCCGCCCCATGCAAGATCCTGGTTGCCGCCCCACTCTCCGATGGAGGAATTGCCTTCCCAGATAGTAGTGCCGTAGCGGAGATCCTGTACCAAAGCTACGGAGCTAAGGTGGAAGCCGTCGCCGGTAATAACCAGACCGCCGTTATCTACAAGGTCATCGAGGATTTCCCGGGTCAGGACAATATCAAGAGGGCTCTCCGGGGTGTCGTACTGGCCGGGAACTCCGGCAAGTGCGCCCCAGCTGTTTCCGTGACGGAGGCTTATGCACCACCAGCCGGTGGTCGTTCCTTCAAGGTTGAAGCGAAGGATGGTACCAGGAGTTACAGTGCTCCAGTCATAACCGCCCCAAGCAAGATCCTGGTTTCCATTCCAGCCGGAGCAGTCAAAGCCTGCGCTCCAGATTGTGGTAACAATGAAGTCACCCGGATCTATGTTCATGGTATAAGTTACGCTGCCGTTGTCAGAGACAAGGGTAAGCTGGCTGTTTGCGCCGGCACTGTCAGGGATCTGGAAGTACAGGGTGCTTCCGTTAAGGATGTAGGTTACATCCTCTCCGTTAACCTGCACACCGGTGAGGTGCTCTGCATTCTCTATGTCGATGATGAACATTTCACCAGGTTTGTAGAGAGTCTCAGGGAAGTTGGCGATATAAGCGCCGGCGGGCTTGTCAATCTTGAGCTCGACAGTCTCCAGTGACGCACCGTTCTTGAGGTTGAGTACAAGGACGCCGGTCTCTGCAGCTGTAGGAACAGCTACGGTGATGGCGGTCTCCGTTGCCTCTACGTCTACCTTGATGTCTCCGCCGAAGGTAACGGCAGCTACAAGGTCAAGGTCTGTACCGTTAATGGTAACGTCTGAACCGGCGGCAGCGGGATTTGCGCTGAAGTCAGTGACGGCGGGCTCTACGAGAGTGTAAGCCACGGTAACGGTCTTGCCGTTTTCAAGATGCAGAGTGATGTCGCCTGCCTGTGCAGCCTCGGGAACATCAAAGGTGATGTTGTCATCGTTCTTAAACTCTACATAACCTGCATTGGGAAGCTCTACTCCTGTTACAAGGTCAAGGTCGGTACCGGAAATTGTAAGCGTCTTGCCGTTCTTTACAGGTGCGGGAGCAGCTGCAAGTCCGGTAGGAACAACAGTGGTAAGGGTACCTGCTACAACCTCTACGCCGGATGCCATGACAAGGACAACGTCACCGTCGGTTGCGGCTGCAGGAAGATCGAAGGTGATCTTTGTTGCGGTAGCGGTAAAGTCGGTGATGGTTGCTCCGTTAAGGACGATGCTCTTTACGAGGTCCATGTTGGTACCGTTGATGGTAACGGTCTCACCGGACTTGAGTGTAGTAACAGCGACATCGCCCTGGGCTGTTGTAACAACGAATGCGGTTTCGGTCTCGATGATGTTGAGAACAGCAAGGAGAGCGGCCTCGTCATCGGTACCCTCAACTGCAAGCTCGTCAACCGTACCAAGGCCGATCTTGCCGGTCTGGGCAGTCTCAGGAACAGTTACAGTGATGGCATAACGGTCATGGGCGGCGAAGTTCTTCTCTGATACCTTAACCTTATCGGCGAAGATAACCTCGTGGATGTTGTTCAGGTAATCACCCTTGATGGTAACGGTCTCACCGGGCAGGGCCTCTGCGGGAGAGAAGGTTTCAATGATGATAGGCTCTGAGTATGAAAGGATTGTCTTACCGGTAATTGTGGTACCGTTGTTAAGAGTCAGGACGGGATATCCTACCTCCGGACCATCCTTGGGAACAGTGATGCGAATCTCTGAATGAGTACCTGCGGTTACAACCTCAGGAGAGATAGGAGTTACGCCGGGAATAGATACGGTAGCCACCTGGTCCAGGTTGGAACCGATGAAGCGGAGAACACCGCCACGGACAACCGGCTGGGGGCCGTAAGCCTGGAGGAGGACCTCCTTGCTGCTATACTGGTCTGTATCCAGTTCCTCTGTTGAGCAGGCTGCAAGAGTGAACATTGCAGTAACTGCTGCGATCATTGCGGAAAGCTTGAATATATTTTTCATATGCATAGCTCTTTTTATTTGTTAGGCACCGCACGGATGTTATCCAGTTTAAGGATAGGATGGCATTCTGTGCCGGTGTAACCGCCGGACCATACGAAGATAAGAAGCGACGTAAAGTCAGAAGCGGTGAGTTTGCCGGTTGCTACAGTACCATCGGAACCGTAGATGAAATTGCTGAAGGGAACGGTAACGGTTATCCACTCGTCGCCGGTGTCAAAGGAACCTGAAGGATACCAGGGAGTATAAAGGCCACGGGGCAGTTCTTTGCCGTTGAAGTAGGAGTTATTTGCTCCGGGAACCTCGTCTCCGAATACGTCAAGACCACCTGCAAGGGTAACCTTGTCGCGTCCTGCAAATACAATCTGCATAGATCCTGCCATCCAGGGGTTGGATTTGGGGACATAGAACTCGAACTTAAGGGACATGTTCTCCCAGTCAGAGAAGTCTGCAAGATCGGTAAGAAGGATACCGTCACCTGTGTACTCCTGGGGAGTTGTCCACTGGCCGGGCCAGTACTCGAATGAGAAGTGAGAGTCGTCCCAGCCGCCATCCTCTGAAAGGGTGACATCGGCACCGCCAAGGCGGAGGAATTTACCGGTGATGGATGTTTCGTCAGACTCGATAACCTGGGCGTGCCAGCCGTGGTTGCCAAGGCCTGTCACACCGTCGAAGTCAAACAGAAGGCCGCGGGTATCCTTGTAATGGAAAGCGGACTTGGCCTCGCCGTAGATGTTTGTCACCCTGATATTGGATTCCTCCACATCAGGAACAACGAAGTCTATGGCACCCTTGGTTACATTCTTTACAGTAGCCTCAACATCGCCAACAAAAAGTTTCAGGGGAACGTTGGGGTCGTCTACAAAGTAGTCTCCGTACAGGGTGGCGACAGTGCCGGGAGCGGCATATTCGCATGACATTGAAGAAATTACCGGACCGGGAACAAGCACGCTGAACTCATATTTAACGGTGTCGCGGTCTTTGGTAATGAAGTAGATAAGATCAGAAACCTCTCCGGGAATCTCGTTAGGGACGTCCACAAGAATGGTATTGTCTGTAATATAGCTGTTGTTGAGGGTTGCCTCCTGGTCATTGAAGACCATCTTGTATACACTGCGAAGGTTGTCACCAACGATGCAGATACTGTTACCCATGTAGGCACCGGTAAGAAGGGAGTCAGCTGCCTCTACGTTTACAGGACGTATGTAATAGATCGTAGGTTTTCCACCAGCAAGCTCAAACTTGTCAGGTTCATCTTCACACGCGGTGAAGCCAAACGCAAGAGTGAGAGTTGCGGCTGCGTAAAAAGCGATCTTTGAAATATACTTTTTCATATTCTAGTGCAGCATTAGGATTAGAAAGTAATAGTAGAAAGATCAAACGGCTGCGCATCCTTCTCCAGGTTGGGGTTGTAAACAACATCCTCTGAAGGGAAAGGCAGTGCTACGATCTTGGAAAGAATCTGCTCACGTGAAGGAATGGGATACTGGTCTGCATTGTAGACCACATCGCCAATATTCCAGACACCGGTCTCATAGTAAGTCTTGTAGACATCGTTCAGCGAGCCATTATAACCATTTCGATGCTGGCTCTGGATGTCAGCGACAGCATAGTCGGGGTTATAGTAACCTACTCGTACATAATCATACCAGCGGTCACCCTCAAGGGCAAGCTCAAGGTTACGCTCTTTCCATACCATGTCGAAGGAAAGTGTTGTCTCGGTACTGTTGCCGCCGGGGATGGCACGGTTGCGGATGTCGTTGTAGCACTTGAGAGCAAGGGCATCGGTAGTGGTGCTGCCGGGGCCGTGAAGTTTGGACTCGCAGTATACAAGGTAGATATCGGACAGACGGAGGATATGGGTGGCAAGGCCGTAAGACATACGTCCTGCGGATACTCCGAGGGCTGCCTTGTGGTCTGCACCGTCACCGTAGAGGAACTTAACGCAGCCTGCACCTGTCGGGCTGTTCATAGAACCGTCTGAAGCGTTGGAAGTACCTGAAGGGCCGTAATCCGGATCATAGAAGAAACGGAGGTAGTCGAAGCCGCCGTTGGTGGTCCAGAAGTAGTCGTATTTGTCGCCGGCAAGCATCATGGTAGCCTTGCGGCGGGTATCCACGTCACTTCTCTGCGAAGGGTCCTGGAGAGCGTTTACTCCAAACTGCTCCTGAAGAGCGATTGAAGGGCCGTTCCACTGTCCCCATACATCACCGAACTCGTCGAATCCGTTCATGCCAAGGTCGCTCTGGAATGAGTTCTGAGCGGTCCAGGGCTGTGCGGAAGCGTCCCAGTGCCATGAGATAAGAGCCTCAAGGTTCTTGTTGTTCTGCATACGGAAGACATCGGAATAAACCTCCAGAAGCTGGCGGCCAGAGTTCTCGATAACGTCCTTTGCATATTTTGCTGCCAGGTCAAGGTCTGACTGGTTGAGAGTGCCGCTAACGCCGGCCTTCTGAAGGTAAACCTTTGCAAGAAGGGCCTCTGCGCTGTAGTAGTCGATGCGGCCGTCCAGGTTGGCAACCTTCTTGGGCAGGAGGTTCATGGCCTCGTCAAGAAGCATAGTGATATAAGTGTAAACATCCTCCTTGGGAGCCTTGTAGATGGAGTTGTAGTTACCTGCGGCAATCTCTGCGGAGATGTCGTGGATAATAGGAACCTCACCGAAAGTACGTACCAGGAAGAAGTATGCGAAGGCTTTCCATGTGAGGGCCTCACCCATGCACTGCTTCTTAACTGACTCTGTAACGCCGGAACCGGCCTTCTTGAGCCTGTTGTAAACAACGGAAGAGTGTGAGTTAACTGCCCAGAGGGAAGCTGACATGGCGGTAAGTTCTGCGTCGGAACCATTGATGGTGAACTGAAGATAAGGGCTGTCACCCATGAAGTAGTTACCGGAGAAGCACTCGCCTACACGGTAGAAACCGCGGATAACGTCATACCAGGGAGAGTTGTAAAGGTAGTTTACACCCTGGATGCACTGGTTGTCATCTGAATAGAATATAGCCTCACTGTAGGTATCCTCTGCCGGACGGTCAAGGAAATCGCTGCAGGCATTGGTGCCAAGGAGGATTACAGATGCAATTGCGAAGTATTTCAGTATATTTTTCATATTCATATCCTCCATTTTAGAAAGTGATGTTTACACCGAATGAATAAACGGTAGGTGAAGGATAACGTCCGTTGTCGAGACCCATTACGTTGGTGGATGCTGTAGATACACCGATTTCAGGGTCATAACCCTTATACTTTGTGAAAGTAAGGAGGTTCTGGATGTTGATCTGGGCGCGGAGGTTCTCTATCTTGAGTTTCTCCAACCACTTCTTGGGCAGTGTATATCCAAGAGTGATGTTCTTGATACGGATGTAGCTTCCGTCCTCGATGTAGCGGTCGCTCAGGCGGTCGTTGTCATTAGGGTCGCCGGTCGTTGCGCGAGGAATCTTGGCGCCGGGATTTGCAACCTTGACATTGGTAGGATCCTCGAACCAGTTCCAGATATTGTTGGTGCCGTCATAGGTCTTCTCCGGATCGATGGCCACAAGACGGGTACGGTCAAGGACGCTTGAAGGCTGGTTGGCCCATGCGCTCTTCATATTGCCGATTCTCATGTTAAGGTAGTTGAGAACCTTGTTGCCATATGAACCGCTGACAAATACGGAGAGATCCAGGTTCTTGTATGTGAAGGTGTTTGTCCAACCGAAGGTGAACTTGGGCATAGGTGAGCCGATGTTGGCACGGTCGGCCTCGGTGATGCGTCCGTCGCCGTTAAGGTCTTTGTAACGGATATCACCAACCCATGTTGTGCTGTACTGGTTGTAGTCGTAAGGGTTCTGGGAAGGGTGAAATACACCTGCATCGTCAACGGTATAGTTGACCATGTTGCCCTGGACTGAACCTGCCATAACTTCCTCTATGTTCTTATAGATACCGTCGGTAACATAGCCATAGAAGCTGAAGAGGGACTCGCCAACGTTGGATACGGAAACGATATCGTTCCACTGGCCATAACCTACGATTGCTGCGGAAGCGGTGCCGGAAAGGGCAACGAGCTTGTTGCGGTTGAAGGAAATCTGGCCCTCGGTGGTCCACTTGAAGGTGTTGTTGTCGATAGGATGAGCGGTCAGGGTGAACTCAAGACCGGTATTCTTGATCTTACCGTAGTTGCCGAAAGGTGCAGCAAGGGCTGAAGAGCCGTTACCGCTTGTTCCCATATAGGTAGGCATCTGCAAAGGCATGAGCATGTCGTTGGAACGCTTGTCATACCACTCTGCAACGAGGCTGATCCTGTTGTGGAAGAAGCCCAGGTCCAAACCTACGTTTAACTGCTCCTGTTTCTCCCACTGGATGTCCAGGTTGGGGATGTTGGACTGGCGGTAGCCGGTTCCCAGGCCTGTTTCTACCTTGGTCATGGAAGCACCCCACTTGTAACCGCCGATGGAAGCGTTACCTGTCTGACCCCAACCCAGACGGAGTTTACCGTCGGAGAGGATGTCCTTGAGGCTCTCCGGATAGAAGTGCTCGTTGGTGAAGCGCCAAGCGAATGCGAAGGAGTGGAACGGAGCCCAACGCTTGTTGGGACCGAAGTTGGAAGAACCATCGTAACGGAAAGTATAGGTAGCTACATAACGGTTGTCATAGTTGTAAGTCTCACGTGTGAAGAATGAAGACATTGCAGATGAACCGAAGCCGTAGCCGATGGTAGGAGTACCTGTTCCAAGATAAGGGTTCTGTACATCATTTGAAGGAAGGGCGGTGTTGAATACGGACATATAGTCGTAGTTGCTCTCCCATGCCTCCTGGCCCACCATTGCGGTGATGCTGTGCTTGCCGAAGCTGTTGGAGTAGGTGATGTAGTTCTTGAGCTGCCAGAACTTGGAGTTGTTCTTCTGTGAACGGGCCTCGTTGGCTGCCCTCTGGTAAGAACCAAGGCTTACTGAAGGATTGAAGGTGTTGGCCTTTGAATAAGAGATGTCATAACCGAGCTCTGCATGCCATGTGAGGTTGGGGATGATGGTAATGTCGGAGAAGATGTTTCCGGCAAGCTTCTGGCGCTTGAGGAGAATCTGCTCCAGCATAGCCATTGCAACCGGGTTGATGATTGAGTAGTTAGGCATCTGGATATTGTAGTAATTGCCGTCCTGGTCGTAGATAGGAGCGCTTGGCAGGGAGGTGAGTGAGTATCCGATGATACCCTCGTCAGAGTCTGCAAGCTTCATGTCCTCATCGGTCGATGAATAAGTGGCGCTGAGTCCGATCTTCCACCAGTCTTTGAGCTGGGCGTCAAGGTTGGCGCGTACAGAGTAACGTTTGAACTCTGAGCCGATGATGGTACCCTTCTGGTCCATGAATGAACCTGAAACATAGTACTGAACCTTGTCTGTACCGCCTTGGGCGCTGAGCTGATGCTGATGCTGGAGCGCAGTGCGGAAGATTGCATCCTGCCAGTTGGTACCCTTGCCAAGGATTGAAGGGTCGCTGTAGTATTCGTTCTCTCCTACCATACCCACGGTGCGGAGGTCGTTGTAGTACTCTGCGAACTCGCGGAGGTTCAGGAGGTCGATTCTCTTGGTCTGCCTCTGGAGTGCAACCATGCCGTCATAAGTGAATTTGGCGTCGCCGCTCTTACCACGCTTGGTGGTGATGAGGATTACACCGTTGGCACCCTGGGCACCGTAGATAGCGGTTGCGGAAGCATCCTTGAGGATTTCCATTGAAACGATATCGGACGGGTTGATTGTAGAGAGAGGAGAAACGGTAGAAACCGCACCGTTACCAAGGGCGTCACCAAGACCGAAGTCTGCACCGGACTGGCCGCCGCCCTGCATGATAACACCATCAATAACGTACAGAGGCTCTGCATTTGCATTGATGGTTGCCTGGCCGCGGACGCGGATTGAAGATGAAGAACCAGGTGCACCGGAAGTTGCAACTGACTGCACACCGGCTGCACGTCCCTGGAGGGACTGGTCAATGTTGGTGATGATAGAGCCCTTGATGCCGTCTTCCTTCATTGAAACGGAAGCGCCGGCGAGGTCGCTCTTTTTCATAGTACCGTATCCTACAACGACAACCTCGTCAAGGAATTCGGCGTCTTCTTTCAGGATAACGTTGATGACCGTCTGGCCTCCAACAACAATTTCCTGAGTTGCATACCCGATGGAAGAGAATACGAGAGTAGCTCCGGGAGCCACTGTAATCGCGTAGTTTCCATCAAGATCTGTGATAGCACCGTTAGCGGTGCCTTTCTCCATGACGCTGGCTCCGATTACGCCCTCGCCGGTACCGTCCTTGACAGTACCTGTAACCTTTATGTTCTGCGCATAAAGGCTGCTTGCGATGGCAAAGAGTGCCAGCATGGAGGTTAACAGCTTGTGTTTCATGCTAGTGACTTAATAATTGTTAATTATTTGTTTAGGTTTTTGATTGCAGATTCGATGACACCGACCGTTGTGTCGCCGATGTAAACGCCGTTCAGGCCCTGTGCCTCCTGGGCGGGGTCCCCGGTGTAATCGGCACCTCTTTCCCATTGGTCGGAGGCGGGTTTTGCAAAACCGCTCCATCCCCAGAAGTTTGCACCCTGGAGCATTCCGCCAACGAAGGAGAATACGTGTGCATAATAAGCGTCACGTCCCGTTGTGGATGAATCCATTGCGGTTGCAAAGCCGTCCCTTGGGAAGCCGAACTCCTCCGCTACCAGCGGAAGACCGTTCTTTTTTGCGATTTCACTATGAAGACCGATGTATTCGGTTGTCCTGGCCTTTGCATTCTCCATATCCTCTGTGAGAGCCTCTGCGCGGGCCCAGCCCCAGTTGTAAGGCCAGATATGGATGGTCATATAATCGATACCGGGGATTGCGGCAACCCTTTCAAGGAGTTCCTGATCGTCTTCGCAGCCGCGAAGGCCCTCGTTTCCGGTGGAAATCATATGATTGGGGTCAAGCTCCCTGATGATGCGGGCGGCCTCTGTCATCCAGGCTATGAAGCCGTCCCGGTATTCAGGCTCGTTTGAGAAGCAGCGGGGCTCGTTGCCGAGCTGCCATGAGAAAATAGCCGGATCCTCTGAATAAGGTTTTCCGGTGATGGAGTTAGTGCGGCCAACTATCGCGCGCACGTGATTAAAATAAAGGTCCTGGGCCTCCTTGTTTACCTGGAAGCCGGCCATCTGCTGCATGAACGGCCAATAGCCGTCGATGAGCGGGATGAGGGTTTTCTCTCCCGTAGCCCACTCAAGGTACTGGCCGTAGCCACCGGACCATTCCCAGGAATTGTTCAGGAACAGCACGGCCTGCATGTCACGCTTGCCAAGTTCCGCCAGGAAACGGTCAAGACCGACCAGCAGGGTGTCGTTGTAGACACCGGGGGCTGTCTGGAGAGTAGGCTCCACACGTGAGAATACGCCGTCCGGGCCGTCTCCGCCCACAAGAACACGGAGGTTGGTGATGCCCAGGGACTTAAGGGTGTCAAGTTCCTTAGTGAGCCTGTCAAACTGCCCCCCCCTCCCTTCAGATGCGAGGATGGGACCGTACCAGAAGTTGGTACCGACGTACGTGTAGGGCTGTCCGTCGCGGACAAACTGTCCGTCGCGTACGGATACGAAAGAAACCTGCGCACTGGTGCAGGAAGTTACGGCAGCAATCGCCACAGCGACTTGAATCGCTTTTCTTAGCAATTTGGTCATCCGGATAATGTAACGTTTAAAACGATGCAAAGATAGCGCGTTAAATCGTTACAGAATGACAAAAATTTATCAGATTATGATACTTTTTTAACATCGTCCTATACAAAGACCCTGTTTTCTTTGAAAAGTGCCCTGAAATCGCGGGGCGTGTATCCCCTTCTTTTCTTGAAAATCCTGTTGAAGTTGGACAGGTTGTTAAAGCCGCAGGCAAAGCAGATTTCCGATATGCTTGTGGTGGTGTCTACCAGCATCCTGGCGGCGTTGCCAAGCCTGACGTCAAGGATGTATTCCATGAGGGTGCGGCCGGTGCGTTGCTTGAAGAAACGGCTGAAGGCCGTGGGTGACATTCCTACCATTCCGGCCAGCTGCTCCAGGCTTAATTCCGATGCGTAATGTTCTGATATATACTCTCTTACCTTCATGACGCGACGGCTTTGCGGGCCGGGGGCGATCTGCGCCATCGGCGACGATGCCAGGACTCGGCTGTCCGTTGCAAGGGAAAGATCGTATAGGATCTTGAAGGTGTAAAGAACCTGGTCGAAGGGGTCCCGGATGGACGGCAGTTTGTCCAGTGTGGCGTACACCTTTATGATGGTGTCCAGCGAGAAAGTGAGCCCCTGCTCGGCGCGCTTCAGCATGCGGCGGATGGAGTCGAACTGCCTGCGGGACAGGAGTTCGTCGGAGAACAGCCTGGGGGAAAACTGGATGGTGATTTCACGCACCGCCGGGTTGTCGCAGGTTCCCTGCTCCCAGACATGCGCCAGGTCCTTGCCGGTAACAAGCGTAAGTTCGTAATCTCCAACTGTTTCCACGCTGTCTCCAATCACCCTGCGAAGCCCCTTGCCATGCTCGATGAAGTTAAGTTCATAATCCTCATGGCCATGCAGCGGATAGTCAAACTCACTCTTGTACCGCTCCACTATGTAGAAGCAATCCTTGTCAGAAAGCTTGGTAATCTCCTTCAGAACCTTGTTTGACATAAATATTAATTATTTTGTATAAAAATCCGTCAGATACTATTACCTGGAAAATTTGTACTTTGTTTACAAGCCCCAGTCAG
>CAYTXA010000003.1:0-15120 GCA_964440865.1 uncultured Muribaculaceae bacterium
AGAGGATATCTTTCCCGAAATTTATGCTCCGCGGACTAGAGGGATTCCAGTTCGCGGAGTATTTTTTCTTCCCCGGAGCGGACCCATTCGCGGAAACCGGGTTCCGGAGTGTAGCCGTTCCTGGCGAAGTCGAGGAGCTTCGAGAGGTCGAACTTTTCTGCGGAGACGGCTGCCCCGAAGCGGGTCGCATCGAAGGCATTGCATCTCTGTTCTATGTGGGACGGGACCATTAGGAGAGGCTTTCCCAGATACATGGCCTCGCAGATGGACTCGAAGCCGGCTGTCGAGGCATAGGCTCCGCATCCTGCCATTTGTCGAAGGAATTCCTTGTCGTCCAGGTAGTAGAACGAGAGAGTTTCGTCTACATTGTACACGGGTCCATGCGTAGGGTCGTCCCAGAAGAAGCGGAGCGGGACCTCAGGATGGGCAGCGTGCCATGACCTGACCTCCTCGGCAAACCCTGCGTTCAGCATGTAGCCGAGGATATAGTCTCCTTTCCGGGGCTCGAGGGCCATGACCTCCGGGCGGAGAAGCGGCGGGACCACGACCATTTTCCTGCAAGGTTCCATGGGGCGGAAGGAAAGCGCCAGAATCTTGCTCGCACCCTTGGCTATAGCGTTGGAGAACAGGTCAAGCGCCGGTTTTCCCTCGAAGCCGATCACGGGAGCGCCGAAGTCCTTATGTGTCAGGAGGAACTGATGTCCGATCACGGCCATCGGCACATGTCTTCCTGAGCGGTGCCAGCCCATGGTGCCGAGCAGTTCGTAGAAATTGACCACGGCATCGGCGCCGCTGGAGCGTATCGTCCTCCTTATGAGTTCCACGGAGGGGGCGAACTTGTTGCTGACCTTGAGATTTCCGAAAAAGGTGCGGAAAATGTCCGGTCGCTTTCCCTTCGGAGCCGGCATGAAATCGAACGTCTCGAATGTGGCAACCGGCGCACAGACGCCTTCGGAGAAGAAAGCGGGAAGACGCCGCGCCGCGGACTTCCCCACCAGGATTCCCCCTACCTCGTGGCCATGATCCCGGAGCATCCTCTCCATGGTCATTGCCTGGGTCAGATGTCCGCGTCCTTCGCCCTGAACTATGAAAAGAAATTTCATTGCTTCCTGTATTCCTCCACCTTCCAGTTTCCGTCCTCGTCCTCGGAGAGGGCAGTCAGCGACTCAACCCAGTCCCCGGAATTCAGGTACCTGACGTCCTTTTCCTTCCCTATCATCTTGTCGCAGGCGTGGTGGATATGGCCGCAGATGACGATGTCGCACCCCCTTCGGTGCGCGAAGTTGGAAAGGTCCTTTTCGAAGCCGGATATGATGTTCACGACCTTCTTCACCTTGTCCTTCAGGACCTTGGACACAGAATAATAGCCGATTCCTGTCTCGGCGCGGTTGCGGTTCCAGACCTTGTTGAGCCGGATCATGAGGTTGTAGGCCCTGTCTCCCAGCTTCGAGAGCCAGACGAACTGGGTCGTGATCATGTCGAATGCATGCCCGTGGAGAGCCACGACCTCGTGGGTTCCGGAATGGAACCTGTAGGCAGAGACTATGCTCATGCCGAAGAGTTCGCAGGGGACGATGTCGTCGAGGAAGTCGTCGTGGTTGCCGGTGATGTAGACCACCTCCGTGCCGTTCTGGACATAGCGCATGAGCAGCTTGAAGAATTTCGCCTCATCCTTGCTCCAGCGCACGTTCCGCTTCCGGATCTGCCAGCCGTCGATGATGTCGCCGCAGAGTATCAGCCTCTTGCAGTCGACGTTGGAGAGATAGTCAGTCAGTTCGGACACCTTGGAATGAGGCGCGCCCATGTGGACATCCGACACTACCACCGTGCGGTATTTCTTCTTCTCTGGCATTTCTACTCCAAATATAACTATTTAGTCCATAAAACATGAAAAATTCTTATATTTATGGAGCGAAAACCAAAACCAATCTTTATTGCATATGAAGAAATACATTGCTGAATGTATCGGAACGTTCGTTCTGACATTCCTGGGCTGCGGAGCTGCCATGTTCCTCGGCTGTACGACACCTGCCGGCGTTGTCGGCACTGCAATCGCATTCGGTCTTTCCGTTGTTGCCATGGCCTACACCATCGGCGGCATCAGCGGCTGCCACATCAACCCTGCCATCACCCTGGGCGTTGTCCTCTCCGGCCGCATGAGCTGGAAGGATGCGTGCGGATATTGGTGCGGCCAGGTTGTCGGCGGCCTCATCGCCGGAGCCCTGCTTCTGCTTGTCAGCAGCGTTGTTGCGGTTCCTGACCTCTCCGGTACTCTCGGATCCAACAGTGTGGCAAATGCCGGAGGCGCGGGCGGCGCGTTCCTCGTAGAGGTTATCGCAACCTTCATCTTCGTCCTCGTTGTACTCGGTACGACTGACTCCAAGGTCGGCGCAGGCAACTTCGCAGGTCTTGCGATCGGCCTTTCGCTCATCCTGATCCACCTCGTATGCATCAACCTGACAGGTACTTCCGTCAACCCGGCACGTTCCATCGGACCGGCAGTATTCGCAGGCGGACAGGCCCTGAAGGACCTCTGGGTATTCATCGTTGCTCCCCTCGTCGGCGGCGCTCTGAGCGCTTGCGTATGGGCTGCAGTTGCTCCTAAGGCAGAGTAATAGGGCATGAGTAAAATACTGACTACTACAGTTATTGCGGCGCTGATACTTTCTACCAGCGCCGTTTTTGGCCAGGACTACAGGATCGGGAAAGGCACAAAGGACGGCGGCCTTGGTGCCGCACAGCTCTCCGAGATAGAGAAGGGCTACACCGGCAGCCCTGAGGAGAAGGCTCTCCGCAACGCCCTCAACACTGCCCCAATCAACACGCTGGCAGTCAATGCCGATGCCGAGAAGCTCAGCACCGAGTTCAGCGACGTGGTCCCGACGTCGGGCATCACGGACCAGAAGTCTTCCGGAAGGTGCTGGCTATTCAGCGGCCTCAACGTGCTGAGAGCCAAGATGAGCCGGGACTACGGCCTCGGGGACTTCACCTTCTCGCAGAACTACCTCTTCTTCTGGGACCAGCTCGAGAAGGCAAACCTTTTCCTGCAGGGTATCATAGACACACGCGACCTTCCCGTTTCGGACCGCCGTGTGGACTGGCTGCTTTCCAGCCCCATCAATGACGGCGGACAGTTCACCGGAATCATAGACCTTGTGACAAAGTACGGACTCGTGCCTTCCGAGGTCATGCCGGAGTCCTTGTCCAGCAACAGCACATCCCAGATGGCCTCACGCCTGAAGTCACTTCTCCGCCAGGATGCCCTTGAGCTCCGCGCGGCGAAGGCAAAGGACACTGAGGCGATGAAGACTGCCATGCTGAAGGATGTCTACCACATCCTCGCGCTCTGCCTCGGTGTGCCTCCGAAGGAGTTTACGTGGAAGAGCGAGAGCTACACCCCCAAGAGCTTCTACGACAAGTACATAGGAAAGGATCTCGCAGGGACCTACGTCATGATGATGAACGATCCGCTGCGCGAATACTACAAGGTCTATGAGGTTGAGTATGACCGCCATATGTATGACGGGCACAACTGGACTTATGTCAACCTGCCGATGGAGGACATCAAGAAGATCGCCGCCAGCTCGATCAAGGGCGGAGACGCGATGTACTTCTCCTGCGACGTCAACAAGTTCCTGGACCGCAAGACGGGCATCTCGGTGCTCTCGAATTTCGACTACAGCTCGCTCCTTGGCGTCGGCTTCACGATGGACAAGAAGCAGAGGGTGCTCACTCACGACAGCGCCTCGACCCACGCTATGACCCTCATCGGAGTCAACATCGTGGACGGAAAGCCGGACAAGTGGCTGATAGAGAACAGCTGGGGCGCCAGCTCCGGCTGGAACGGCAAGCTTATCGCAGCCGACAGCTGGATGGACGAGTACATGTTCCGTCTCGTTGCAGAGAGGAAGTACATACCCGAAAATATCCTGAAGATCGCAGACACGGCCAAGCCGGAGCTCCTTCCGGCATGGGACCCGCTCTACTAGGGCGAAATACTACTTCATGCGCATGGGCGCATCGTCATAGAGGGAGAAGCGTTTGGACTTACGGATCCATTTCTGCTCCTCCCACTTTACGTATTCCCTGGCTTCCTGGAAGGAGATCTTGTCGGCGAGATAGTCGGCGAGGACGGGGTCGGAGAGCTTGCGGAAGAAATCCTGGCTCAGCTCGAACTGGGAGTAGTGGCCGAGGAAGTACTTGGCCAGCTGGAGGGTGTGGAGAAGCGAATGGTACTGCGCGCCCGGCTGGAGCATGATCTGGTAGCCGAAGCATTTCTCTCCGGCGTAGCGGCCTGCGGCAGGTGTGAAGCTGCAGGGGCGCATCAGGGCGCCTGCAGGCACGGGGAGTCCTACAGGGACCGTGGTCTCTTCCTTGATGAACGGGGCGCCGATGTATTCGTACGGGCGGGCGGTTCCGATTGCGGGCGTGATCGTGGTGTTGTTCCAGAGCGCGCCGCCGCTGTACATGTAGCACGTGAACATGCCGGGGATGTCGGAAGCGGGGGCGATGGTCCATGGAAGGATCTGCCGCGTGGAGTCGCTGGCGAGGGCGGAGATCACGTGGATGGGGAATTTCGCTCCGATCTCATGATAGTAGAGGTTGCAGAGTTCTCCGAGGGTAAGTCCGTGCCTGTGAGCCACTTTCGGTACATAGTCCTCCGATTCTCCCTGCGGCATGGAGCCTTCCACGTATCTTCCTGCGGGGTTGATGTGGTCCACGATGTAGAGCGCCGGCGCTCCCTCCCCCATCCTTCCGAGGCTGTCCATGAGACGGAGCACGTCGCGGGTGTAGTTGAAGTAGCGGGAGCCCACGTCCTGGATCTCCACGACTACGGCGTCGAGCCCGGTCAGTTGCTCCTCGTCGAAGGCGATATGGTTCGTGCCGGGGGTCAGTTCGGTATCCTTCGGGTGGAAGAATGCTCCGAGGTTTCCCCTTCTGCGGAAGATTTCAGGCATGTATTCGCCTTTCGCGGTGTCCCAGCAGTTCTGGCTGCAGAAGCACCCTACCATGCCGTACCGCAGAGTACGGTCCATCTGTTCGGACAGCGGTGTGGTTCGGAATGAGAACATGCCCTATGAATTCTCTGCTATGATCTTTTCTGCTTCTGCCATCACCTCCTCGCCGAGAGCCTGTGCCCTTTCCGCCGTCGGGGCTTCGGAGTAGATCCTGATGATCGGTTCGGTGTTGGAACGGCGCAGGTGAACCCATTCCTTCTTGCTCTCGAAGGAGATCTTGACCCCGTCGATGTCGGTGATGTTTTCTCCGGCAAAACGCTTCTTCATGTCAGCCAATATCTTGTCGATCAGCGATTTGTCGGAAATCTCGATGCGGTTCTTGGCTATGGAGTACTGCGGGAGGGCGGAGCGGATTGCAGATGCCTTCATCTTCTTCGCCGCCATGTATGAGAGGAAAAGCGCAACGCCTACCATGGCGTCGCGTCCGGAATGGATCGCAGGATAGATGACTCCTCCGTTGCCTTCGCCGCCGATCAGGGCGTTCTTCTCGTGCATGAGGGTCGTGACGTTGACCTCGCCGACTGCGCTCGCATAGTAGGTGCCGCCCCATTTCTCCGTGACGTCGCGAAGAGCGCGCGAAGAGGAAAGGTTCGAGACAGATACAGGTGCATAGGGTGCCGTAACCTCCGCGAGGGTCTGGCCGTTTGCCTTGGCTACCAGCGCAGCGCGCTCGAAAAGGTAGTCTGCCACTGCCACCAGGGTGTTTTCCTCGACGAACGGGGTCCCGTCCTCGCAGATGAACGCAAGACGGTCCACGTCCGGGTCCACCGATATGCCAAGGTCAGCCCCATGGCGCACAACGGTCTCGCTCAGTTCAGTAAGGTTCTTGGGGAGAGGTTCGGGGTTGTGCTCGAATTCGCCGTTGACCTGGTCGTTGATCATAATGCATCTCACTCCCAGACGTTCCAGGAGCCGTGGCATGATCAGCGCGCCGACGGAGTTGATCGGGTCGAGCACGACCGTGAAGCCGGATGCCCTGACGGCTTCCGCATCGACGGCTGGAAGATCCAGGACCTTGTCCAGGTGTTCGTCCGTGAAGTCGTGTTCCGTCACCTTGCCGAGATGGTCCACGTCGGCGAAGTCATACTGCCCTGCCTCGGCGCAGTCTAGGACGGCCTGCCCTTCGGCAGCTGAGAGGAATTCGCCTTTCTCGTTCAGGAGCTTCAGGGCGTTCCACTGGCGGGGGTTGTGGCTGGCAGTCAGGATGATGCCGCCGTCGGCGCCTGAAAGTATGACGCCCATTTCCGTCGTCGGGGTCGAAGCGTATCCTGCCTTGATCACGTCCACGCCGGATGCGACGAGGGTGCTGACGACAAGGCCTTCGACCATGGATCCCGAGATGCGTCCGTCCTTTCCCACTACGACAGTGTAGCGGCTTCCCGTGGGCTTCGGCCTGCGGGCGCGGAGACATGCTGCATATGCATAGGTGAGGGATACGATGTCTACTGGCGTCAGTGCCTGTCCGGGAGTGCCGCCGATCGTGCCTCTGATGCCGGAAATGGATTTTATCAGTGTCATATTTCAGAAATTTTCACAAAAATAGGGATTTTCATCGACAAAAATTTGCGGGGAAAGTATTTTTGCCTATCTTTGCAATCCCAAAATAAACATGCTGGGTTCGTATAACGGTTAGTACTCAAGATTCTCAATCTTGCAATAGGAGTTCGATTCTCCTACCCAGTACTAGGGCGACCGGAAACGGCGCCTAGTGACCAAGGCCGGGACTTGCAGAAGTTCCGGCCTTTTCCGTTGTGGCAGGTGTGCTGCCACAACAATGGAAATAAATCCGTATCTTAGTGCAAGATATGCCAAAACAACTCTAGACAATATGAGAACAAGGTCTAAATCATGGATTATCTGGGTGACACTGATTGCCGTCGTCGCCCTTGTCGGCTTCTGCTTCTTCAAGTTCGTCTTCGTATTCGGAGAAGGCGTCAAGTCCGGCGAACTCAACCAGTTCGAGCTCAAGGGCTATGTCTTCAAGACCTACGAAGGCCGTCTGATCCAGTCCGGCCTGAAGGGAGGCAAGAATTCCCAGAGCGGAGCGGCGATGGAGTCGTACATCTTCGACTTCTCCGTGACCAACAAGGCCGTAGCCGATTCGCTCAGCCACCTTGGAGGCCACGACGTAGAGCTGCACTACAAGGAGTACCTCGGAGCGCTGCCCTGGAGAGGCATGCAGAGGACGATAGTGGACAAGATTGTTTCGACCGACACTCCTTCCCGCGGGAGGAGCGCTGAAATAGGGCTACAGTCAAAATGACAGGTATATTGCTTATTGCCGGAACGATGGCAATGATAGGAAACGTGACTCACCCGGCAGGCACCGCATCGGACAGGGTCCTTACCATGGAGGAGACGATACTCTCGAAAGAGGTGAAGCCTTCCGACAAGGGACTTGCGGCAAAGCTCAAGGAGCTGGAAGCCAGAGGAATAACCTTCCGCGAGGCAGAAGCAGCCCCGAAAGCGAAGCTCGAGGGACAGAGCCTGTACTACACTGACGCGGCCGGAGAAGACCACCCGGTCGCCATCAGCGAGAACAGCCAGATCACCTACGGCCAGAGCGTGAGCCGCAACGAGTTCGGCATCAACGGAGGCACATTCTGGTCTCCGGACAAGTCCCGCCTGGCATTCTACCGCAAGGACGAAAGCCTAGTGACTGACTTCCCGCTGCTGGACATCACGACCCGCACGGGAACCCTGAGGAGCATAAAGTACCCGATGAACGGGATGGATTCCGAGCGCATAACTCTCGGAATATATGAGCTTTCCAGCGGGAAGACCGTCTGGGCCGACGTGAGCGATTTCGGAGACGACAGGTATCTGACGAACATCTCATGGACCCCGGACAGCAGGCATGTGCTGATCCAGGTGCTCGACCGCAGCCAGAGCCACTGCCGCCTCAACATGTATTCCGCCGAGACCGGCGCGTTCGAGAAGACGATCCTCTCGGAGGACAACGACAAGTACGTAGAGCCGCTCGACCCACTCCATTTCATCGGCAACCTCTTCATCTACAGGACCGCTAACCGCGACGGCTACAGGAATCTCTACCTCTGCGACCTTGACGAAACTGTGCGACGCCTGACACCGTGCGACGCCGACGTGGAATTCAACTCTATCCACGGCGAATACGTCTATTACACCTCCGCAGAGGTCTCCCCTGTCGAGAACCATCTTTTCCGCATCCGCGTCAGGGCATCGAAGAAAGCTTCCGCCTCTGCTTCGGCGGCAAAAGTCGGCGTCCCGGAGAGGCTTACTGCTGAAGAAGGCTGGCACACCTGCTCCATAAGCTCCGACGGAGAATGGCTTGCGGACAGCTGGTCTTCCTACAATGTTCCGCTTAGGGACAGGATTTCGAGGCTGGACGGGAAGGGAATCGCATATGACTATGCTGCCCCGGACCCGCTCGCAGGCTTTACCACCGGCGAGATGGAATTCGGCACTGTGCCTTCCGCCGACGGAAAATACGAGAACTACTACAGGCTGATAAAGCCCGTAGGATTCGATCCGTCAAGGAAATACCCGCTCATAGTCTATGTCTACGGCGGGCCTCATTCCCAGCTCGTGCGCGACCAGTGGCTCGGGCAGATCCGCCTCTGGGAGATGTACATGGCCGAAAGGGGCTATGTCGTCTATGTCCAGGACAACAGGGGCACATCCAACCGGGGACTCGACTTCGAGCAGGCGATCCACGACCACTGCGGCCAGAACGAGATGGCTGACCAGATGGTCGGGATCCGCGCCCTGATGGCGCAGCCATGGGTCGACGAGAACAGGGTCGGGGTCCATGGATGGAGTTACGGAGGTTTCATGACGATTTCCCTGGCAACCACTTACCCTGACGTGTTCAAGGTTGCGGTTGCGGGCGGTCCCGTGATCGACTGGAAGTGGTACGAGATCATGTATGGCGAAAGGTACATGGACACGGAAGCCACAAATCCGGAAGGGTTCGCACAGACTAGCCTTCTCGGCAAGGTCAATTCCCTGAAGGCGAAGCTCCTGATCTGCCAGGGCGCCATCGACAACACGGTGGTCTGGGAGCACAGCCTCTCTTTCGTGCAGAAATGCATCGAGAACAATGTCCAGCTGGACTATTTCCCCTATCCCCGCAGCGAGCACAACGTCGTGGGGCCGTGGAGAGTACACCTCATGGACAAAGTCTCGCAATATTTCTTCGACAACCTTTAATCACAATAAAACACAAAGACTATGGCACTCAATGACAAGCTCGACGCTGCAAAGGCTGCGTTCGACAAGGACAAGGACGGAAAGGTCTCCCTCAAGGAAGGCATGGACTACCTCAAGGAAAAGGCCGTCGAACTGAAGGACATTGCAGCTGACGCTCTGGACGAGTCCAAGTATGCTGATGCTGCAGTACAGGCCCAGGTCACCGCATCCCTCGCCAAGGTGAAGGCCAAGGATGCAGCAAAGAAGGCACAGGCCAAGGCTCAGGACGTAGCAGAAAAAATCCACAACGCCTACGTGGACGCTGAAGAAGCGCTGAAAGGCGTTGTGGATTCCTATAAGAAGTCGGGGAAAAACTAGGCTTTCCTGCCTTCACCGGTAATACGCTCGAGCCATCCTACCATGCCCCACATGACGCCCATGGCGACAAGGCATACGACAAGGAACACGGCCCAGCACATCCAGAGATGCTTGAAGTTGTTCAGCATCACCGGACCGATCCAGATCAGCAGATTTCCGAGGGCTGTGGCGCTGAGCCACAGCCCTTGGCATATACCCTGTAGATTTCTCGGAGCAATCTTCGACACGAAGCTCAGGCCAAGCGGGCTGATGAACAGTTCGGCAACAGTGAGGAAGAAATATGTGACGATCAGCACCCACCATTCGCTCTTGGCGGCAGCCTGGTCAGCGACGGGCAGGTTGCGGAAGATGTTTCCTCCGGGGTATCCCATGACGCTGCTGAGGATGGTCAGGAAGAGGTAGGCGCAGGCAGCTATCAGCATGCCTATCACGATCTTGCGCGGAGTTGAAATCTCTTTTCCCTTCCTGGCGAGAGCGCTGAAGATCCACATGATGACGGGAGTCAGCACGATCACGAAGAACGGGTTGACGGCCTGCCAGATCTCGGGAGCGATCTTGTCAGTGTTGACATAGTCTCGCGCGAAGACGGACAGGGACTGGCCGTTCTGGTGGAAGGAGAACCAGAAGAAGATGCATACTCCGAGCACTGCGAAGAGGGCGGCCATGCGCTGCTTGATCTCAGCGGCCATAGCCTTGCGTTCTTCTTCGGTATAGCTGACAGATTCGGAGGCGGTTTTCTTCCCAGGGGTCGGGAATTTCTTTCTCGAAGCCAGGAAGATGACAAGCGAAATCAGCATCGCGGCGACGCTGGCGATGAAGCTGTAGTGCACGCCGGTGTTGAACACTCCGAGGTACGACTGGCAGGCCTGCATTGCGGCGTCGACGTTCGCCACGTTGAAGTCTGCCGCTCCCCCGCTCGAAATCATGAGATTTGTCAGGTTCAGAGTCTGGTCTGGGGTCATTGCCGCCCCGTCAAGGAACATGTGGCAGAGTGCGGGAAGGCCTGAGTTGTAGAGCATTCCGTTCATCCCGAGCCACCACTGGCGCAGAAGCGGAGCCACGAATGGGGCCACGAGTCCGCCGATGTTGATGAAGACGTAGAAGATCTGGAATCCGCTGTCGCGCTTGCTCCTTGCGATGCGGAGCGCGTCGGGCCCTTCCTTCGCGGCATCAGCCTCGAGGTTGTCGTACATCTGGCCGACGATAGCCTGCAGGTTGCCCTTGAACAGGCCGTTTCCGAAAGCGATCAGAGCAAGGGCAAGGCACGTGAATGCAAGAAGCCAGGAGTGGTTGCCTGCGCTCTCGACGATGGGGATGGAGAGAAGGACATAGCCCAGAGCCATGACTACGAGTCCGCTCTGGATTGTGCCCTTGTAGTTCTGGCTGCGGTCGGCGATGATGCCTCCGACAAGGCTCAGAACGTAGATTGCAGCATAGAATACAGAATAGATGACTCCTGCCGTCCCCTCGCCAAGCCCGAATTTCGAGCAGAGGAACAGCAGGAGCACGGCATTCATGATATAGTAGCCGAAGCGCTCGCCCATGTTGCTGAGCGCCGCGGCTATGAGTCCTTTTGGATGCCCTTTGAACATATTGCCAGATGGTTGGTTTTATGGGTGTTATTCCTTCTCGGGTTCTTCGACGACGGCCTCTTCGCCGAGCCAGTCGGAGAGCTGGCGGAGAATCTTCTCCTTCATGACGGCAGGCATGTTGCCGATACGTGAGCCGTGGCTGCCCATCGGCTGAACGTAGATCTGGAGGTTCTTCTTGTGGGACGTGTCAAGCCAAGGATAGACGCCGCTCGCTGTCCAGGGGTCCCACTCGCCGTAGATGTAGAGCATCTTCGGGTCGTTCTTTTCCAGGTACTTCTTCACGGTCTTGTAGAGGGTCTTGTCGAACTTCGTGTTCTGCAGGCTGTCCGGCATCATGATGCGGAGCATGTAGTTGTGGGTGTCGAGGTTCTGCAGATACGGAGCGAACGGCTTTGTGTCATAGCCGTAGTAGCCGATTTCGTGGGCTGCCTGATAGTTGAAGGGGACGTACGGAGTCTCGATCGCAAAGTAGCTCGGGTCATTGAACTGGAACATCCAGTCCACTACCTCCTGGTTGCTGGCATGGCGGGAGACGATGTTTTCCCTTTTCGTGCCCCACTGCCAGTAGGCGAAGGAATACTCGAGTACCCAGTAGTCGTAGATCTCGCTGACGGAGGTGCGGAAGTGGTAGCCGCGCTTGTTGCACTCAGCCTCGAAGAGGGGCAGGAGGTCGTTCTTCCTGGAGAGGAACCACATCTGGTCATCGTGCACCAGCTGGCGGAGGACAGGAGTTCCGGTCTGATTCTCGATGAAGGGCTCATGGCGTCCGTCCTCGAGGGCACGTGTCAGAGGAGCAACGTAGGGAACGGAAACGTCCACGTCGTCAGGGAAATATGCGCGGTAGCACATTGTCGTGGTGCCGCCCTTGCTGACTCCGGTGGCGATCCACTTGCCCTTGTAGATTGACTTCAGGGCCGTCACAACTTCGTGGAGATCATTGAGTGAGTTCTCGTAGGTCATGTACTGCCAGGGGCATCCCTTCGGAGTGGAGGGGCCGAAGAAACGGTACTCGCAGAACACTATGTTCGCGTTGAAGTAGCGGGAAAGTTCCTCGCGATACCTCGGGCTGAAAGCATAGCCGGCGCCATAGCCTTCGGTCACGACGATAGTCGGACGGTCGAAGCCTATGTGCATCAGGATGACACGCTGCGTGAAAAGTCCGGCAGCGGCGTTGCCGTAGTCGACCGGATGGGTGAACTCCATGGAGTATTTTTCCGAGAATCCAGCGTCATTGTCGAGAGGCTGGACATTGCTGATCGCGGGAATCTTCGCGAGAAGGTCCGTCAGCTCGCTGGCATTTGCCGCTGCCGAGAAGCTCAGCAGCAGGACAAGCACAAGGTAGAATGTCTTTTTCATATCGTTAGTTTAGCTGATGTTGGTTTCAACGTTAAAGTCCATTTATCAAAGTTAGCAAATTTTTACATTGGAATTGCCCTTTTGGCTGAAAAAGTCAAATAAGTGAAGCGGACGGCGAGATGGACCATGTAGGAGAGGAGCAGGACATGCATGGCCGCAAAGCCATATGGGTTGGCTTCCGTGAGGCCTTCCGAATATGGGCCGAAGCCAAGGAGCGGCCAGCCCGTCGAAAGGTTCAGTATCGCTATCCCGGCAATCCAGGCAGCGGCGGAGACGACGACGAACAGGAGCGAAGACTCCCGCATCGGCCTGGTGGCGGTGGCGCCGGTGTAGATTCCGTCCCACGTGAACGCCGGACAGCCAAGGAGAGGCATCAGCACAATCCACGGGATGAATTTCGAGGAGGCGGCAACTACGTCAGGGTCAGGGGTGAAGATCCGGAACATAGGGACGGAGAAAAACGCGTTCAGGAATATGAAGACTCCCGCTATGGACATGCTCCACGCGAATACATGCACGACGGTTTTCCTGACCATGCTCCGCTCCCCTCTTCCGATGTATTTCCCGGCAAGCGCCTCGCCGGCGTAGGAAAATCCGTCCGTGAAGTAGGAGAAGAACATCATGATCTTCATGATTATGGAGCTGGAGGCGAGGAGGACGTCGCCGTAGCGGGCGGAAATCACAGTGAATGCGCTGTAGATCAGGATAAAGCAGAGTGAGCGGACGAAGAGGTCGCCGTTTGTGGCGAAGAAATTCCTGAGCTCAGGACCGCAGAACGAAGAGAAGAATTTCCTGGTGGAGTATCCAGCGAAGACCTTGCGACGGTATTTCAGCATTACGACCGCGATGCAGAAAAGAAGGGCCGTATACTGGGCGAAGAGGGTGCCCACGGCAATGCCGTCAAAGCCGATTTCCGGCAGACCAAAGAGTCCGAACGCCAGAGCAACGCTCGCTGAGCCGTTGACTATCAGCACTATGAGGTCGGAGATCATGGGACTGACGCCGTCCTGCATGCCGATAAGCCAGCCCTTGAACGCCATCAGGCTGAGCGCCGCCGGAGCTGCCCAGATGCGGATCTGGAAGTATCTTGTCGCGAGGGACTGCACCTCCGGAGTTGTCCGGACGACCAGGAACGCGAGAGGGATGAATATCCATTGTAGGGCAACCAGCATGAGTCCGGCGCCGAATCCCGTCCCGACAGCCCTGGAGAATGTGTCCGCAGCCATTTTCCGGTCGCCTCTTCCGTAGGCCTGCGCCGTGATGCCGCCTGTCCCGGAGCGCAGGAAGCCGAAGTTCCAGTAGAGCATGTCGAAGAGCATCGAGCCCACGCTCAGCGCTCCGATCAGCGCCGCCACGCTCACCCCACCTTCCGTGACAGATTCCGCGTCCAGATGCCCTGCCACTGCCATGTCCACGAATCCCACGAGCGGAATCGAGATGTTGGCAAATATGCTTGGGATTGCAAGGGAAAGAATCTGTCGGTTCAGTGTCTTCATATCTCAAATTTACTGTTTTGTCAGAAATATTCTTATATTTGTTATCGTTTTATGACAATTATGCATTGCAACCATGCCTGAAGATGATCCCCGGATACTGGTCTTCAATACGGAGACAACCGGAACTTTGCCAAGGAAAAACGTGTTCCCCAACAGGACGACGCTCGACGAATATCCGCATCTGCTGAGGCTCAGCTGGGTTATCGGCGACGGGATAGGAAACATCTACAAGAAGCGCGACCTTCTCGTCAAGCCGGAGGGCTACAGCCAGATTCCGACCCCTGCGGCCCGCAAGCACAACCTCTCCTACGCGGAGCTGGAGGATCACGGCCAGCCGCTGGAGGGCGTTCTGAAGGAGTTCCTTTCCGACCTGGAGGGGAAAGCCTACATAGTGGCGCATGACATCAATTACGACCTTGCCGTGCTCATGGCGGAGCTGATGAGGAAGGGTATGGACAGGACATGGTACTTCAGGATGAGGTATGCCGACACTCAGGCAATGGGCCAGTTCCTCGAGATCTGCGCCGACTACTACGAGTCCAAGTGGAAGAAGAGGGACAAGAAGCCTGCCCTCACGGTGCTCTACAACCAGCTTTTCGGCTATGAGTACGAGAACCCGCATTCCGGAATGGCAGACACCATCGCGTGCTACCAGTGCTTCCTCAAGGAGTTCGAGCTTGCGGAGAAGAAATAGACTTTTCTATTAACTTAAATACCAAACAATTATGAAAAAGTATGTATGCTCTGTCTGTGGTTATGAGTATGACCCGGCAGTCGGCGATCCCGACAATGGAATAGCTCCCGGAACTGCTTTCGAGGACCTTCCGGAGGATTGGGTTTGCCCCGTTTGCGGCGTCGGCAAGGAAGATTTCAAGCCTGAGGAGTAATATCCTCCGGCTTGGCGCCATAAGTCCCCCGGCTCTCCTGCCGGGGGATTTCTTTTTTATGATAGACAGGAATCTGCAGAAACACGTCGGGGAAGAAGAATAGCAAAAAAATCGCTATCTTCGTGCCTAAGCCCGAAACCTCTTGATTTCAGGCCCGAAACTATCCATGGGACTATTGATTCTATATCTGCTGGGAACCCTCTCGATTTCGTTCCTCTGTTCG
>CAYTXA010000003.1:15130-24031 GCA_964440865.1 uncultured Muribaculaceae bacterium
ATGCGCGAGGAGCAGGGATATCGTCCGGCAAAGAAGTTCAAGCAATATAAACTCAACACAGACAAGCCGATAGCCGCGATCCTTTCGCTGAATACCATAGCGAACACTCTCGGAGCGGCCGGTATCGGGCGTCAGGCTACTCTTGTTTTCGGGAGCACGATGTTCGGGGTAATTTCTGCTCTGACTACAGTGCTGATCCTCGTGTTTTCCGAGATAATCCCGAAGACAATCGGCACGAACTACTGGAAGAGCCTGATGGGATTTGCTTCCCATGCGATAGGAGTCCTGATTTTCATCCTCTATCCGCTCGTGCTGCTGGTCGGCCTGATCAGCCGCTGGCTGAAGCCCCAGGACGGCAGCGGGCTTGTCAGCAGGGATGAGGTTTCTGCCATGGCCGAGATGGGCGAGAAGGAAGGCGTCATCGACGAGGGCGAGAACAAGGTGATCCAGAATATCATGAAGCTGGACAACGTCAAGGCTTCGGAGGCGATGACCCCGCGCATAGTCGCCGCGATTGCGCAGGAGAACATGACGCTGAAGAATTTCTACAAGGACGACAACTATCTCCACTACTCCAGAATCCCGGTCTACTCTGACTCACCCGAATACATCACGGGATACATCCTTCTCAGCGATGCGCTGGAGGGGCTTGCCGACGATGAGTTCGACAAGAGGCTGAAGGACATAAAGCGTCCGATTTCGTTCTTCAACGAGAACAAGTCGCTCAGCGACGTGTGGGAGGAGCTCCTGAAGAAAAAGGAGCAGATGGGCGTGGTGATTGACGAATATGGCTGCTTCCAGGGCATCCTGACGCTGGAGGACATCATTGAGACGATCCTCGGACTCGAGATCATAGACGAGAACGACGCTGCGATCGACATGCAGCAGTACGCCAAGGAAAGGTGGCAGCGCCGTCAGCGCCGCTACAAGACCAACATTGTCCTCCCCCAGGAGAACAAGGAGGAGAACAGTCCGGAGAACAAGGAATAGCTCCTATTCGGCTTCGAGGAGAATCTGGTAGATTTCGTCCGGGTCCAGCTGACGGGCGCAGCCGGGCATGATGAATGCAGAATCAGCTACGCGGCGGAGAATTTCCCGGTCATAGCCCACTCCAAGGTCTTTCAGATGGGTCGGCAGTCCGACCTCCTCCGTGAATTCCTCGAGAGAATCGATGGCAAGCGCCCCCATCTCCAGGTCTGAAAGTTCATTCTCCGACTCATCGTAACGGTCTATGCCCCAGACCTCTTCCGCCCACCGGGCGAATTTTCCCGCATTGTCCGTCAGAAGGTGCCTGTAGAGGGTCGGATGGATCGCCGCAAGTCCCTGACCATGAACACAGTCCGTGTATGCGCCGAGCTGGTGCTCGATCTGGTGGCACTGGAAATCCGTCTGCTTCGCTAGCTTCAGCAGATTGTTTTCCGCAAGTGCCGAATCCCACATGAGCTCTCCCCTCGCGGACATGTCCTTCGGATCGGAGAGCACAGCCCGCATATTCCTTATGATATTCTTCTGGACTGCCTCGTTGAGCTCGTCCGTGATGAATGAGGCCGAAGGCTTCCCGAAATATTCTTCCATGCAATGGCTCAGGCTGTCGTATGCCCCGCTCATCACCTGCTTCATCGGCACCGAGGCTGTCAGCACAGGGTCGAGAATCGAGAATGAGGGCAAGGTGGAGAACAGGCTGCGCTTGATCTTCAGGTCCTCGTTCGTTATGACGCCTCCGTTGTTCTGCTCAGAGCCGGTTCCGGAGACGGTCACGACAACTCCGTATGGGACAGCCTTCGAGGGGAATTCCTTACGGTCACATTCCTTGGACCAGATATCTTCGTCCAGCAGTGCCTGGGTGCAGAAGACCTTGACGCAGTCGGAGACGCTTCCTCCGCCGGCGGCAAGCACGAAGTCCACACCCTCGCGGCGCACAAGGTCGGCCCCTTCCCTGACCTTTGCGAGGGTCGGATTGGGCATGATTCCGGAGAATTCGACGACTCGTTTCCCCAGCTCATGGAGAATAGACATTATCCTGTCGTAGAGGCCGTTGCGCTTGATGGAACCTTTGCCGTAGGCAAGCATCACGGTGTTGCCTACGGACGAGAGTTCCTTGCGGAGCGCCTTGTCTGTCACGTTTTCGCCATAGTATACCCTGGTCGGGGCGGAGAACTGGAAGCTGTCCATATCGAGAATGTCGTTTTTTGTCTGCCGCAAATTTAGCAATATTTCGCCACCCCATGAAAAAAGACCGGCCAATATATATTGGCCGGTCTCCTTGGTATAGGGAAATCTCTACTTCCTCATGGAAGGAGTTACGATCTCGAAGTCGTTGGTGGAGTTGTTGGTGTCGGCGTGATGCTTGCGGGCAACAGCCTTGCCGAAGCGGTTCTCGTCGTGGTCAACAGTGGACACATTGGTGTAGCCGGCATCGACGGTAGCGTTGAAGGCAAGCGTTCCGAGGTTCTCCGGAATAGCCAGGTTGACAGCATCGACAACCCAGTCATTCGGGACAAGGTATGCATCCTTGATATCCTGGTCGAAATGGTATCCGTTCCAGTCCATAACCCTCTGGCCCTTCCATGCATAGTCTGCCATGAAAGACTCGACGGTCACTCCAGCGGGAACCCTGACGATGGCAAGGCTCTCGAAGCCTCTGTTGTGGAGAGAAGTGATGGTGAAGGAAGACTTGAACCAGAGGTCCATGTTGTCTACGTCGGGGTTGTCGGTATCGGGATAGACGTCATTCTCGTCGAAGAGCTCGAAGTTGGCCTTGCTAAGGTCGCATCCGAGAGGATTCTCTGCCGTGAAATCCTGTGCGGCAATAGCGATCACGATGGACTCGCCTGCAGCTACCGGATACTTTGTGCCGTCGCCAGGAACAAGATACATGGTGTTGATGCCGATGGAATCGGGCTCATCGGGATATGTCCATGTAGCACCGGCGGAAGAAAGCTGGGAATCAGTCTCGCCGATTACAAATGCAAGCCTGTCGGCATAAAGAGTCTTCGAAGAAGTATTGGTGATCCTGATGTACTGGTCACCGTCGATGGAGTCATTGTTGTCAGTGCCCTCGATCGGGTTGCCGGCGAAGAATACCTCATCGATGACAAAGTCGCCGTCATCGCTGCCCCACCTCTGGACGAGAGTGTAGGTAGTGATCAGCTGATTGTCGGAAGTGAGCACTTCCATGTTGATGACGCGGTCCTCGCCAGTCTCGTTCGGCTCGACATGGAGAGTGAAGCTCGTGCCATCCTGGCTGGTGACCTTGGCGATGGACTCGTCAGCCTTAGCCTCCTCGTCGCCTGCGCCATTCACGGTGACATTCACATGGAAATCATAGCCTGCAGGAACCTGGAAGACGGAATCGATGGCAGCATTCCCTGCCTCGCCCTCGTGATGCTCAGGATTCTTGGGAAGCGGAGTGCGCTCCTGGACGATGTTCAGGGAATAGACGATATCGTCCGCGGTGACCGTGTAGGTCGTGGACTGGCCGTTGCCGGTGTAGGCGCCTACAGTCACGTTGATGGTCGCATCCCCGCGTCCGGAAGTCTCGGAAAGTTTTGCCCAGTCTGCACCGCCGGTTATTGTCCAGCGGCTGTTGGACGTGATGTTGAAGCTCTGGCTTCCTCCCTCGGAAGAGAAGACCATGGACTCTGTGCTGATCGAGAGAGTGGTCTCATCGTTGTTGCACGCTGCCAGCGTCAGAAGTGCCGCGGCAGCAAAAAGGAATTTTTTCATGTTGCTAAATATTGATTTTTTTAAAAACATACTCCAGCTGATATTGTCGCAAATTCTGACTTGTCCCCGCTCCCGAAAAATATCATCCAGCCCGATGCGGAGACGAAGACGGACAACGACTGCGACACCTTCCTCTGCACCCTGGCGGAAAGCCCGGCAGAGAGACGATTGTCCGTAAATTTCTGATTCATAGTATCATATATACCCCAGATGTCTTCGTCGAAGTACGTGGGATCATCCTTGAGGTCGACCTCTTTTCTCTCAAAGGATCCTCCGAGAGAGGAAGTCCAGAATGCCTCTGCGGAGATACTGGCGAGCCACTTGTCCGACTCGATCATCCTACCGCCGGAGACGCCGCCCCCGATGAGGGACCAGTCCATACTTCTCCGTGGAAAGAGGTGTTTCGCGTCCGAAGAGTGCCAGAGCACAGACGGACCGAAATTCCATCCGTCAGCCGTCTCCATGAGCATGCGTACCGAGGCCTCTGCCTCAGACTCGGAGAACATCTTCATGCTGAGCAGGGTGTCGAATGTGCCGGCCATGACGTTGTTTATCACGTCCTCGGTACCGACGCGCCATTCGTATGAGCCCTTGGCCTCCAGACCGTAGCGGAGGGAGCCGATGTTTCCGCGGAGCGCGGCAAAGCCTTCAGAAGTGCGGATGGTGCTCCTTGTGATCGGAGCCTCGTTCTGGGCCTTCAGGTGCTGGACAATCGAAATCTGGCTGAACGAGAGTCCGGCAGTGAGACGGTCCAGGGCAGAAGCTCCTGATTCCCAGCCGGAAGCCGGACTGAAAAGCAGCGAAACGCCGAAGCCCTGGCCACGGTGGCGGGTCCCGAGGAATGTGCCCGTGCTGGTGAAGCGGGCAAATGTGCCGCCAAGGCCTGTGAGGTGGAATACGGAAGTGTTTGCCCCCGACTGATTCAGGAACTCGAGGCTTTCGCTCTGATGGTACTTGCGGTAGGAGCCCGACAAGGTCAGGATATGTCCGGCAGCCGGCACTCCTGCGGAGATGCGGGCGTAGAAATCCGACGAGATATCCCTCGGACGGGGATCCACGTCGCGGTACTCATGGAGAGCGCGGAACTTTCCCTCAACTCCGAGCTGGACTTTGCCTAAACGCCTGCTCCACAGTCCCCTGAAGAAATATTCCTCCTTGCTCATGTCCCCGCCGACAGTATCTGCCAGCACATACGGGCGCAGGAGCTCCCAGTCGGAAGACTCATTGAGAAGCACATTGCGTTTCTTCCCGGTGTGGTAGTAGACTTCGCCCTTCACAGCTGTGAGAGAATCCAGCCTGAGCACGGAGCGGGCATCGAAGAAGCCCATGCTCTCCCCGTCGCCGTACTGCGGCAGGAAGGCGGAGTCCTCGCTGCGGAAGGACCACCCTACACCGACTTCCGAGAGACCGGGCATGCCGGCGCCAAAGACATTCGATGCATAGTCCTGCGAGGCGTCATAGCCAATCCCGGAGAGAGGGTCGAGCCATATGCGCGCTCCATCCTGGGCCCCGGCAAGGTGGCCCATGACAAGAAGCATGAATGTTATGGCAAGCCTTCTCATTTGAGTTTCAATAGTTTAAGTGTAACAGTCTCTGCGTCTGATGTCAGGTCGATGGCTGTGTTCGGGGAATTGTGGTCGGCGCAGCGCACCTTGACCCTTGACCCGTCGTCCATAACGCAGACAGCATCGAACGAGATGAGATACATGCCCTTGAGTATGCGCTGGGAGCTTTTCCCGCCTACGAAAGAAGCGATGTCATACTCGTACAGGTTGTTTATGTTGCGGAAGAAATTTCCCTGCGGGGCCATGTCCACGATCATGGTCTCGAACGTGGAACCGTCCGGGAGCACAGCATTGAAGGTCACGGTGCACCACAGGTCGTCGTCTTCGACGGAGCATCCTCCTGCAAGGAAAGCACATAGTATCAGCAATATGGACAGTATCTTTCTCATATCTTGAAGTTCAGTTCCATTCCGAAATAGGGCGTCGTGTTGCGGCGCACGAGCACGCCATCGCGGTGATAGTCAGGAGTTATGTCGAATATGCGGTTCACGAAGAACGAGCAGGAGATCTTGTCGTGGTAGAGTTTCTTCGACACCTTGAGGTTGACGTTCATGTAGAACGGCTCGGTCTGCCACTGGTAGAATGAGTCCTTGAATTCCCGGACCATGGACCTGAGGACAGGCTTGTCCGCGTCCGAAGCCAGGAAAGGATGGCTCTGGAGGGACTTATCGATGTAGGAATCCGGGTACTTGGAGTCCCTCATCGACTTGTGGGAGTAGAACCACTGGGCCTGGAACGAGGTCGTGAAGATCAGTCCGAGGCGGGGAATCTGGGTATCGAACATGATGTTCGAAGTCATTGACCTGTAGATTGTTCCCTCATTCTTGTCGTACACTCCGATGTAGGGGTAGGCCTTGCCGGAAATCATGACCGCCGGGCGATAGTATTCCGGCTGGCTGTTGTTGTTGCGGGTCAGGAACCATGCTCCGTTGGCAGTGATCCTCGTGCCGAGGGACTTTATGCGCTTCGAAGTGACTGTCCACTCGATTCCCTGCTTGAGAGTCTGGCTTCCGTTCGTATGGAAAGAGTAGGCAAACAGCGACGTGTCAGCCACGAACGGGAAATTTTCCACGGAGGGAGGCCCGGTCAGGGCATCGTGTTTCACGGCAGATTCGTCGTAATTCCTGTAGGGCTGGCTGGCATATTCGGAACTGTAGCGGAAGCCGCTCGTCATGTTCTCTCGGAAATAGTCCACTGAGAACGTGAATCCGTTCCATGAAGCGTCAGCTCCGATTTCCCACTTGAGGTTTCTCGCGACGGAGAGCTCGTAGTTCGTTGGGTCAATCTTGTAGACAAGCATCAGTATGCGCCTGAGGCTGGTCTCCTTGGGCCAGTAGTTCAGTTCGGAGATGTCGCCGTAGATCGGATCCGGCCAGAGAAGATCCATGGTCGGGAACTTTGTGTGGTAGCCCACTCCACCGTAGAATCCGTAATCGAGCTTGTAGCCGCCCGGGGCAAAGGAAGGCATGTCGAGGCGGATATTCGCCCTGGGATCGAGGTAGGGTCGCATGTTGACCGAATACTTTCCGCCGGCTCCGCCCATAGCCTCAGCCCTGAGGCCGACTGTCCATGAAAGCTTGTATACTCCGAGTTCCTTCTCGCCGTTCTCCTCTGCGAAGAGGGAGAACTGGTGGGTCGCGGGGATGTCGTTGTAGGGCCTTGGCCTGTAGGAAGTTGAGCTGATCGGCCTTGTCACGTCGAATATGTCTCCGTCGCCGAAGTTCTTGTCCATGTTCCACTCGGCGCCAGCCTTTATGCGGTGGATGTCGGCCCGGAAATCAGCCACAGTGCGGAAGTTGGCGTAGAACGGCCGTCCGTCCACGTCGAGAGTAGCCTCGTACTGCGCCGGAACCATGATCGCGTCGTATTCCCCCGGCTCGGTGGATATCGAGATGGGAGTCTCGGTCCCGTTCGCCACATATTTCCAGCGGGATGTCTCGTCTTTCTCGTAGGAGACGGAGAATGTCGTGTTCCAGCGGCGGAAGAACGCATCGTCGCCGGTGGGGGTCATGGTGAAGTCGGCCCCGAAGGAGATGTCGTGGTAGCTGGACCTGAATGTTTCCATCGGGCCGCCGCCATGAGCCTTGTCGAGGTCCTCGTCGGATTTCTCGTTGTCGAACGAGCCCGTATAGTCAAGGCTGGCGCTGATTTCCTTCCGGAACCGGTCTCCGGTCCATGTCCTTCCTGCCCTAAGGCTTCCCGTCAACCGCTTCCAGGACTGCCTCGGCTCGCGCGGATCTGCCTGTGAATCAAGGTAATTGACGCTCGCGTTAAGCGTCGTCCTGTTTGCCTTGTCGCACCATTCGAAGCCTTTTCCGAGGTAGAAAAGCTTGCTTTCCATGTCTGCCTTGAAGCGTGCGCTGACATCGTGCCCTCCCTTCTTGCGCTGGATCCTGACAAGTCCGCTCGTCAGGTCGCCGTATTCCACGGAAGCAATTCCCCTCACAACATCCACAGATTCAATGTCTTCCGTGGTTATTTCCCTCATATCGGTCCCGAATCCGACGTTCCCCGTCCCGAGGCTGGCGTCGTTCCCGATCTTCTTGCCGTCGATCATGAAGCTCGTCCCGAGCGCAGTCGTGGCGTAGTCGTTGGAGACGCCTTCGGTCGCAGAGCGGAGGTTGATTACCTGGGGATTGCTGAGGACAGGATCCTGAGACATTCCGCCGGGGAGAAGTTCGAGAAGATCCGCGAAGCTGCTGGGCTGGATGTGGCTGATAGCGTCCTCCCCTATTCGGGAGACACTTGTGACTCCTCGGCTTTCAGTCGCGGTAACTACCACTTCGTCAAGGGCATACGCATCGACCGTCAGGGCGTATTTCCCGTCTTTACGGACGGGGGTCTTCATGGTGCGGTATCCGAGGCTCGAGATAGTGAGCATCGGCTCCCCTGCCCCTCTTGGCCTGAGGGAGAATCTTCCGGCAGAGTCGGCAACGGCCCATCCTCCGCCTGCCTCAACGACGACGGCGCCGGGAATTCCGCTTCCGCTCTTGCTGTCGAGGATCCTTCCCGCAATGTTTCCCCCGTTCTGGGCCCATGCTGTAATGCCTGTGAGAACCAGCAGAAGCGAGAGTATATGTCCAAGAAATTTTTTCATTCGATGCGGGGGCAAAGGTACGTCACCCGTGCTCCGGCATCAATCGCAAGAATTAGCGATAAAATGTTCAATGACCCACCAGAAGTGGTTAGAAGAGGAGCGGAATGCGAGGCTCGAACTCGTGACCTTCGGCTTGGGAAGCCAACGCTCTACCAACTGAGCTAATTCCGCATGACGACATTTATGTTGCCGTGGATTGCAAAAGTACTGCAATTCCTCGGAAAAACAAAACCCGGAAACACATTTTGATAATTTTCAGTACTTTTGCGCCGCAATATACAATAGAAGAATAAGGCTTTTCAGCAATCGATGATCATGAAAGACAAGAAAAATCTAATAATGGCAGCCGAGGCACTGGCTATCCTCGTCATTCTGGGAATCCTGCTATTTTCCGGCAACAAGACAAAACTCTCCCCCAACGGCCTTGAAGGGCCATATTCCGGCGAAGTCGAGCCTCTGACAAAGGCGGAGACATCCCTCATTACCAATGGCACCCGCAGGAAGGAGCGCAAG
>CAYTXA010000003.1:24101-26864 GCA_964440865.1 uncultured Muribaculaceae bacterium
ACGCGATCCAGTCCGACGGAAGCATGGCTCCCATGATGGATGTAGTGACGACGGACGATTCTCTCTCGGAGCACATCCTTAGGACTCCGTCCAGGGACCTGACGCTCGAGGACATAGGCTCCGATGCATTCAAGATTCTGACTGCCAGGATGCTGGCAACCGTCAATGCTCCCGGGGAAGAGGGCGTAGGCATCGCCGCACCGCAGGTCGGGCTGAACAGGAGGGTTATCCTTGTCCAGCGTTTCGACAAGGACGGGGCTCCGTTCGAGACATATGCGAACATCCGCCTGGAGAAACTTTCCGGCAATCCCAAGTCCGGCCAGGAAGGCTGCCTGTCCGTGCCTCCGAAAAAGGGAAATGTCTACCGCTGGCCTGTAGTGACGATCTCATACATAGATCCCGAATCCCTGAAGCCTGTGCATGAGACTATATCAGGCTACACGTCAGTGATTTTCCAGCATGAATGCGACCACCTCGACGGGAGGCTCTACATCGACAAGGCTTCCGGAATTTCCATAGACCAGAAGTGGCAGGCCCAGCTGGACTCACTCGGGAAGGTCGTCGGAGAGGGCAAGAAATGACGCCCTGATCTGGCGGGTCTGGCCGTCGGAGAAACGGACACGGAAGGAACTGTACTCTTTGTCGGCATCGATGACCGTCCCTTCCCCGAAAATCCTGTGGACAACGGTGTCCCCTATCTCGAAGGGGTGATTGCCGGATGAGGCATCGCCATCATCCTGAGGCAGTGGCATTCCGTAGATCTCCTCATCGAGGACATGCCTCAGATTCCTTGTCCCCTGCCAGAGCTCGTCCGGCACGAAGCCTTCGGTCACGAACATGTCGCGGCGGATTTCCGTGAGGAAGCGCGAGGGGTACTTGTTCATCTTCGTGGAGACATTGTAGCCTTCCGATTCCGTCAGGAAAAGAGCCTTGCGCGCCCTCGTGACGGCAACATACATGAGCCTGCGCTCTTCCTCCTCGCCGCTCTTCTTGTATTCGCGTATCGTCCTGAGATTCGGGAAGATACCTTCGCTAAGACCAATTATGAACACATACGGGAACTCCAGCCCCTTGGCCTGGTGGATGGTCATGATCTTGACGACGTCGGTGTCCTTCTTGTAGTCGGCGTTCGTGTAGAGGGAGATATCCTGCAAATATTCCGGCAGCCCGACGTCCTCCTCGGCATGGGCCTCCTCCCAGTAGAGTACGGAATGGACAAGCTCGTCCACGTTCTCCAGCCTGTCCTCGTCCTGGTTCTCGCGCAGGTCCTTCTTCATCCCGCTCGCTTCGAGCAGCCCGTTGAGAATGTCAGAAGCCCGCTCGGAGGCGACCGCCCCGTGGGCCTCCTCCATCATGGATACGAATGATGCCGCACCCGTGTTGCCGTATTCCCCTGCCGCAACTTTTTCCTTCATGGTTTCGTAGAGGGACTTGCCGGAAATGGACGAGTCCGCCTCCAGGTCGGTCATGAACTTCCTTCCCAGCTTGCGGGAAGGCACATTGACTATCCTGGAAAAAGACATGTCATCGTGCTGGTTGACAGCGAGTCTCAGATATGCAAGGCAGTCCTTGATTTCCTTGCGCTCGAGGAACCGGGTCCCGCCCCAGACGGCATACGGGAGCTGGGCGCCAAGAAGCGCCTGCTCGAGCGGCTGGGAGAGGTATGCCGAACGGTAGAGGACGGCAAAACCCGCATACGGGCATGAGGTCTCGTCATGGATCTTCCGGATCTGGGAGCATACCCATTCCATCTCTTCGCGCTCGGTCTTCGCATGGAAATGAATCACCGCAGGCCCTTCGCCCTGGCGCGTGAATAGATCCTTCGGGATGCGGTTCTGGTTGTGGGAGATGATGCTGTTGGCGACGTCGAGGATTTTCGGGGTCGAGCGGTAGTTCTCGTCGAGGACAATGTCCTTGTCGGAATTGAACTGCACGAACCGGTCCGGTTTTGCTCCCCTCCATTCATATATTGCCTGGTCAGGATCGCCGACTATGAACAGATTCTGGTGGCCCTCAGCGAGTTTCTCGATGATTTCCCAGTTGTCCGCGTTGCAGTCCTGCGCCTCGTCGACCATGATGTAGTCCAGTTTCTGCTGCCACTGTTCCCTCGCATCTGGAAAGCGGTCGAGCACGAGCTTCGTGAAATTCTCGAGGTCGTCGAAGTCGAGCGCATAGTTCTTCATCTGGGCACGGATGTAGGCCGCGAGGTTCTGGTCCGAGGCAGCCTTTCCGGTCCTCGCGCCCGGCAGCATGTAGGTCACTATGTAGTCGTTCAGGCTCTTGTCGGCGCTGATGCCGTCGAGAAACAGCCTGACTGTCTTCTGTGTCCGCTTCAGCCCGAGCTCGTCCATGACCTTCTTCGCCAGGTCCTTCTGGTCCTCCTCGTCGAGGATCGTGAACGTCTTCGGGAAGCCGAGGCGGTAGATTTCCTGACGGAGGAATTTCACGCAGAATCCGTCGATCGTGCAGACGAAGTCGTTGTAGTCCCCGCTGCCGACCATGGTCGAGATGCGTTTCCTCATTTCCGTCGCCGCCTTGTTGGTGAATGTCAGGCAGAGGATGTTGGCGGGGTCGATGCCGAGCGTGTCGACAAGGTATGCATACCTGCAGGTCAGGGCTTTGGTCTTCCCGGTCCCGGCTCCGGCGACCACGCGTATCCTTCCTTCGGTGGAGGTCACCGCTTCTCTCTGGCGGGAGTTCAGTTCGTTCAGGAAATTGTCAGACATCATCAGGGGCAAAATCTTACTGTGCGAAAATACGAAA
>CAYTXA010000004.1:0-26106 GCA_964440865.1 uncultured Muribaculaceae bacterium
GGACATGCTTTCTTCTTCGGAAGACCGCCAGCTTGCAAAGAATCTTGGCGTGAACTTCACGGACTTTGGCTCGGACACTGACTGGGCAGACGTAGTGGAGAGGGATTACAGCATAAACCAGAGGCACAATCTTTCCTTCACATCGGGCAATGAAAACGCCAACATGAGGGCTTCTCTCGGATATATCCAGGATCAGGGAATCCTCCGCCGCTCCGACATGAAGAACTACACCATGAAATTCGACGCGTCCCAGTACGCTTTCAACAAGAAACTCAAGCTGGACCTCGGAGCATTTGCTTCCGAGAGGGACGGTAAGCCGATCTACGACATGAACCACCTGTTCCGTTCCATCGCATCCGTCAACCCGACCATTTCCCCGAATAGAAACGCACAGGGAACCTACGACTACGATCCCGCTGCTTCCGACACCTACAACCCTGCAGGCCAACTGGAGATAGACAACAAGCTCAACGCCAAGTCCCTGAACGCCCATGGCAGAATCACATGGTACATCCTCGACGGACTGAACCTTACGGCATTCGGCTCCTATACGGACATGACGTTCGAGTCGAAGAGGTACATACCTGCATCCATCGAGCAGGGAAGAAGCGACAGGGGCCGAGCTACAATCGCCAACCGTTCCCGCAAGAACTTCCTGGGCAACATCCAGCTGAACTACACGCAGGATTTCGGCAAGCATCACATCGACGCCCTTGCCCTTGTCGAGGGCCAGAAGTATTCCAGCTTCAACTACAGCATGGCCGAGACCGGTTTTGATACCGACTATTTCGGCTACAACAACATGAAGGCAGGTGCCGTCGTCCAGTACGGCTACAACAACTCCGGCAGCTCCGAATACGTCCTGTCTTCCTACATGGCACGTGTCAACTATGTCTATGACGACCGTTATATTGTCACCCTCAATGCCAGGGCAGACGGATCTTCAAAGCTCGGCGAGGATAACAAATGGGGCTTCTTCCCTTCGGCCTCCGCTGCATGGAACGTGGTCAACGAGAAGTTCATGAAGGACCTCCACTGGGTCAACAACCTGAAGATCCGCGCCGGATACGGCGTCACGGGCAACCAGGATGCCATTGAACCGTATAACTCCCTGTCTCTCATGTCCCCCAATGGTACGACCAGCTACAACAACAATGCAACCACCACTTACGCAATTGCTTCCAACAGCAATCCTGACCTGAAGTGGGAGATGAAGTATACGTTCGACGTGGGACTCGACTTCACAGGTTTCGACAACAGGCTGAACCTCACTATGGATTACTATCGTTCAACGACAAAGGACCTGCTCTACACCTATACCGTCCCCGTGCCTCCGTTTGTCTACAGCACACTTCTCGCCAATATCGGAGAGATGACGAACAACGGACTTGAGATTGCCCTCAGCGGCGACGTCGTGAAGACAAAGGACTTCGTATTCAACATGGGAGGCAACATGTCTTTCCAGAAGAACGAGCTTGTATCGCTTACCGGAACATACAAGGGCGAGACCCTTACCCCGTCCGAGCATATAGAGCTCGCGGTAGTACATTCTCCGGGCCTTTCCCAGAACAACGGAGTGACATACCTGATGGAAGGTCAGCCGGTCGGCGTATTCTACATTCCTCATTGCACAGGCATCAGCGAGGACGGACAGTATATCATGGAAGACCTCAACGGTGACGGCAAGATCGACCTGAGCGCCAGCGGAGACCGCTATGTCGCCGGCCAGGCAATTCCGAAGGTCAACGCTAACTTCAACCTCAACTTCAAGTACAAGAATTGGGGCCTCACAGCCAATTTCAACGGAGCGTTCGGACACAAGATCTACAACGGAACATCCTCCGTATACAGCAACCTTTCCCAGTTCCCGACATTCAATGTCATCGATGGAGCTGCCGAGAAAGGAATCCACGACATCCAGATCTCCGACTACTGGCTTGAGAAAGGCGATTATGTCCATTTTGACTATCTCACGCTCAACTACACGTTTGGAAAGAAAGCCCTTGACAAGATCGGTTTCGTGAAATCATTGAGGCTCGGCCTTTCTGTCAACAACATAGCTACGATAACAGGCTATTCCGGACTGTCTCCGATGATCAACTCCGCCAACATAGCTGTTTCCTCCGAAGGAACACAGACCTGGGGAACAATCGGAGTGGACGACAAGAGGACATATCCTCTGACGAGGACGTTCTCATTCAGTATCGCTGCAAGTTTTTAATGCATAATAAGCAATTTTGGATATGAAAGGTATAATTAAAAAATATCTGATGCTGCTTGCCACTGCTTCATGTGTGGCTTGTTCTCTCGACGAGGACCCGAAGTCGCAGTTCTCGGAAGAGGAAGCAATGAAAAGCAATACCCTGGTGTATGTGAATACCGTGGCGAGCATCTATTCTGGCATGGGAAATGGCCTGATGACCAACCCTCTAGGCTCCGTATTTACACTGGAGGAATACTCTTCCGATGCCACATTCCAGCCCGGAAGGCAGGGAGACTGGGTCGACGGAGGAAAATGGCAGAACATCTTCCTGCACAATTTCCAGTCGTCGGTCGACGTATACAATACCGTATGGAACTATCTCTACAAGATAATTGGCCTCTGCAATTCCTCCATCGACAAAATTTCGGCGATTGAAGGAGCCGACGAAGCGACAAAGAACTATGTCTATGAGCTTAGGACCGTCAGGGCAATATATTACTATTACCTCATGGACCTGTACGCCAGGGTTCCTCTTGTTGTTTCTTCAAGCGTGTCCACTTCGGATGTCAGCCAGTCCAGCCGTGCAGATGTCTTCAACTTCGTGGTCAGCGAGCTGGAAGAATGCCTTCCGCATCTGTCGGACAGCAAGAGCAACGAGATGGGCCAATGGTACGGCAGGGCAACGAAAGGTATTGCGTACATGGCTCTTGCCAAGTGCGCCATCAACGCTCCTGTCTACACTACGGACGCCTCTTCAAAGACCAGCTATCAGTTCCTCGTCGGAGCTGACAAGAGCGGCGAAGCTTCTGCGACAGATGCTGTGGCCCAGACCGTGAACAAGATGGGCGAATCCGTGATGATCACTGTCGACGGCAAGAGCCGCAACGCTTGGGAAACTGTCATATATTGCGTCGGAAAGCTGGAGGAACTGGGCTATTCCCTTGCTCCTGCATATCTTGACAACTTCAAGGCAAGCAACGAGAGCTCGCCGGAGAACATCTTCGTACAGCCAAGCGATGATGCTACCTACCTGGTACCGAACTTCCTGCGTATATATTCCGTCCACTACAGCCACGCAGTCGCTTATGGAGGCGGAGCCGCAAACGGCTTCTGCGCCACAGTAAGGCAGATGAAGAAACTCCACTACGGCGAGGCAGACCAGGATCCGAGGCTTGCTGTCAACTACTACACCGGCACTGACTACACCGAAGACACTGGCGGAGCAACCGTAGGCGATGCTGCCGGAGGCACGCTGGAGTATCTCCCGATGGATGCCGTTGTAGATTTCCCGGCAGGCTTTGACGCCCATATCGTGAAATGCGCCGGCGCAAGGTTCAAGAAATATCCTCTCGACAAGACTGTCTCGACCTTCGCGCATCAGAACAATGATGTAGTTATCTGGAGGTATGGAGACGCTCTTCTGCTCAAGGCTGAGGCTGAGCTCCGTTCCGGCAATGCATCCGCAGCCATCACGGACCTCAACAAGATCCGTCAGCGCGCAGGTGTCGAGGACCTCTCCGAGGCTACCTACGACAACCTCCTGGACGAAAGAATGCGCGAGCTGTCATGGGAAGGCTGCCGCAGGCAGGACCAGATCCGGTTCGGGACATTCACGGAGCCGACCCTAGACCGCTACAATGGAGTATGGCACAACGCTTCCGCGAGCGACTGGCTGGATGATGGAGAGGGCTATACCTGTGTATTCCCGATTCCTTATGCTGCCCTCGACCTCAACAAGAAGCTGACCCAGAACCCGGGTTATTAACAGTCAGTACAAACTATGAAAAAAGCATACATATTATTGCTTGCTGCCGTGACGCTTGTATCCTCCTGCAAAGGAGGGTACAAGCCTTTTGACAGCGATGCGCAGCAGCTGTATCTCGGAGATGACGTGGCAGTTGCCACGACAAAGTACGGCAAGGTGCGCGGTTACATTATCCGGGACACCTACACGTTCCTCGGTATTCCCTATGGGGCAAGTACTGAAGGAGACAACCGTTTCATGCCTCCCCAGGAGCCTAAGCCCTGGGACGGAGTAAGGCTTGCCCTGTTCTACGGAGCCTGCGCTCCGCAGGAGGTTATGAAATATCCAGGAGACCAGGACCTTACTTTCCTGGACAGGTGGAACTACTACGACATGAGCGAAGACTGCCTGAACCTGAATGTCTGGACTCCCGGACTGGACGGCAAGAAGCGCCCCGTGCTGGTATGGATCCACGGCGGCGGCTTCACCTCGGGAAACAGCTATGAGCATGACGAATACCTCGGCGAGAACTTCAGCCGTTATGGCGACGTGGTGTTCGTGTCTCCCAACCACAGGCTCGGACCGTTTGGCTTTTCCGATTTCTCCGGCGTGGACGACAAGTACAAGGACTCCGGCAACGTGGGCCTTCTGGACCTGGTTGCATCGCTGCGCTGGGTCAAGGAGAACATCGCTCAGTTCGGAGGAGACCCTGACAACATCACCATAATGGGACAGTCAGGCGGCGGTGCGAAGGTCTGTGACGTAATAGCAATGCCGGATGCCAAGGGATTGGTGCAGAAGGCAGTAGCTCTCAGCGGAAATACAACCTCGGCAATGGACAGCTCCCTTTCGAGAGCAATAGGCAAGGCTATCTATGAGAAAGCCGGTTCTGACATGTCCAAGCTCGCGGCAATGAGCTACGAGGAATATCTGCACTTCGCCAAGGAGACAGCCGCCGAATACTGCAAGTCCGTCGGCAAAGAATCCCGGTCGTATTTCGCACCTGTTGCTGACGGCGTGCATCTTCCCACTGGAGACTATTATCCCGAAGGCGGGCAGACGGACAACATACCCCTGCTCATATGTTCCACGACTGACGAATGGAGCTACGGCAGGACGGACAAGTCCTTGTATGATTCCTCGAAAGAGACTATAATTGCACTGATGAAGGGCACTTACGGCGAAAATGCCGAGGCCGTGTATGACGCCTATGACAGCATTTTCCCAGGCAGGAAGCCGAGCGAGGTCTATGGCCTTTCGACCAGCGGCAGGGAGAGGCTGCTCTCGACTGCGGAGGACAAGGCAAAGCAGTCGGCCCCTGTCTGGACGGCGTGGTTCGACTGGCAGCCTCCACACTTCGACGGCAGGCTGCACGCCTTCCACACGATGGACATAGCCTTCTGGTTCATGAACACCGACCTCATGCTTTCCCACACTACCGGAGGCATAAGACCGCGGCGCCTTTCGATGAAGATGGCATCGGCGCTTGTCAATTTCATGAAGACCGGAAACCCCAACGGCAAGACGGGACTCCCCGACTGGCCGGCCTACACGCAGGATGACAAGCGCTCCATCGTCCTGACGGACAAGAGCTATGTCATCGACGACAGCGAGGCCATGTCACGCATACAGGAGCTTGAGAGTTCGACCCAAACAAGGTAATCTATGGACGGAAAGAAAAAGGCTTTCGCCTCAGTTCTGTTGGCGTTCTTCGTGATGGGGTTCGTCGATATGGTAGGAACTGCCACCAACTATGTCAAGGCGGACTTCGCTTTGTCCGACACGGTGGCCAACTTCCTCCCGTCCATGGTGTTTTTCTGGTTTTTCTTCCTTTCCGTGCCCACCAGTCTCCTGATGGGCAGGATAGGAAAGAGAAAGACGGTGATGTTGAGCCTTGCAGTCACGGCCCTCGCCATGTTGCCTCCGATGCTGTCATACAGGTATGGCCTCATGCTGGTGTCGTTCGCGCTTCTCGGCATAGGAAATACTCTGATGCAGGTTTCCCTGAACCCGCTGGTCGGGCTTCTGGTCAGCGGCGACAAGCTTGCGAGCCGGCTCACTTTCGGCCAGTTCGTCAAGGCAATAGCCTCGTTCATAACACCGCTGCTGACGGGGTGGATGGCAGTGTCGCTGGGCGACTGGAAGATAATATACCCGTCTTTCATGGCCGTTTCCGTCCTGTCGCTTGTCGTGATGTGGAGAACCGAGCTGGACGAAGGACTGGGCACTGATGATAAGCCCCGCTCTTCTTTCCGCCAATGCCTGTCACTGCTGGGAGACGGCACAATCCTGCTCCTCTTCTTCGGTATCGTTTCCCATGTCGGGATTGACGTCGGAGTCAACACGTGCGTGCCGAAGATAATAATGGAACGGATTGGTTCGCCCCTGGAGAAGGCAACCATGGCTACAAGCGTGTACTTCTTGTTCAGGACGGTCGGGGCCCTGTCGGGAACATTCATTCTGTCCAGGATGGACTTGCGCAAGTTCTTCGCCATCAGCGCCGTAATGATAGTCCTTGCAGTTGCCGGCCTTTTTGCCGGCCACTCCCTGTGGGCAATCTATCTTGCAGCTGCCCTCGTGGGATATGGCAACTCCAACGTGTTCTCGATGATCCTGTCCACAGCCTTGCTGGCAAGGCCTGACAAGGGCGACGAGGTGTCTGGCCTGATGATAATGGGACTGATCGGCGGAGCCATCTTCCCGCTTCTCATGGGAATCCTTTCCGATGCCCTTGGGTCGCAGGTAGGTTCCGTCCTGGTAATCAGCATCGGAGCTGCATATCTTGTGTATGTGGCATTCTGGTTCTTCAAGAGAAAGGCCGCGTGAGAAGCCCACTTCACATATTTCTGGCGTCTCTTGTCCTCCTGACATTCGCCGGCTGCAGCGGGAACGATGGCAAGTTTGTCATCGGAGTGTCCCAGTGCAGCCAGGACGAATGGAGGACGGCTGTCAACAATGAGATCCGGCGTGAAGCTGCTATCAAGGGAGACATGGATGTGATATTCAGGTCGGTCAGCGATGACAGCGAGAAGCAGGCGGACGACATCAGGGACATGATCAGGAAGAAAGTAGATCTCCTTGTCATAGCTCCGAACGAGTCTGCCCCGTTGGCGGATGTTGTCGGAGAGGCGTATCGGAGTGGAATCCCGGTCATCTTGTTCGACAGGAAAATAGAGTCCGAAGAATACTCGACGTACATCGGTGCTGACAACCAGGCGCTTGCCTATGAACTGGGACGGTATCTTGCCTTCCAGATAGGATATTCCGGCAACGTGGTAATCCTCAGGGGTACCGAAGGCTCGACTGCGGACGCGGAACGATATGCCGGATTCAGCTCGGCGATATCAAACTATCCGGATATCAACGTCATCGCCCAGCGTTTCTGCAATTTCACGGAAGGAGACGCGATGAAAGGTATGCATGAGATCGTTGATTCACTCAAGGATACGGCAGTGGATGCGATCTTTGCCATGAACGACAGGATGGCCTTGGGTGCGTCCCTCATCTATTCCAATCTGGGCCGCCTACGTCCGTTCATCGTGGGGATAGACGCGCTGGAAGGCAGCGGAGGTGGCATTGAAAGTATTGCAAACGGCTCCATCGACGCCTCATTCATCTATCCTACCGGCGGCGGAGCTGTCGTGGATGTAGCACACAAGATTCTATCCCACCAGCCCTTTGAGAGGTCATACAAGTTGCATACGGCATTGGTGGACAAGACCAACATCAACACAATACAACTTGAGTCGGCAAGAATCAGCGACCTGGACAGGAAAGCTGACGAGCTTTATGCCCGGCTCGGAGACAGCCAGGCAATATTGGGCAGGCAGAAGCTGATGATGGAGATACTTGTCATTCTGTTGCTGGCCGTTGCCGGCTTTGCCGTCGTCATCATGCGGCTCAACAGGGCGATATCCCGCCTCAATTCCAGGCTGAAAGAGAGGAATGCCCAGCTGAGCGAGATGTCGGACGAACTGGAAAAAGCTACCCATGCCAAGCTTGTCTTCTTCACAGATGTCTCGCACGAACTGAAGACACCGCTGACTTTGATAGAGGCTCCGATCAAGGAGCTTGTTGGGTCTTCGAACCTTACGGACCAGCAAAGGAAGAATCTGGAGATAGTGCAGCGCAACACGTCCAAGCTCAAGACAATGGTCTCCCAGATATTGGAGTTCAGGACATATGAGAATGGCATGATGCGGCTGAACTACACGGTCCAGAGTCTCCGTGACTGCATAATGGAAGTCAACAGCCTTGTCGGAGGCAATATCCTGGGCAACAGGCAGGTACGATTTTCCATGGATGCCCCTGACAGTGTCGTTTTCGCCTTTGACAAGGTGAAGGTTGAGGAGATATATCTCAACTTGCTTTCCAACGCAATGAAGCATGTCCACCAGGGTGGAGAGATCCGTGTCTCCCTTGGGAAAAAGGACAATGCGGCGGAATTCAGCGTGTTCAACAGCGGATCGTACATACCTGAAGACAAGCGAGAGGCTGTATTCGGGCGGTTCTACCACATGGATCCTGACGCAGACAGCACGGGCATCGGGCTCGCCCTGGTGAAAGGCCTTGTGGAATTGCACGGCGGTTCCGTGACTGTGGAAAGCAGCAAGGACAGCGGGACTTCTTTCATCGTGCGGCTGCCCCTCCTGCAAGCTGTGCCAGCTGCCGCTGATGCCGGTGGCACCAAAAAGACAGACGAGATAGCTGAGCAGGCAAACCAGCTCAGAAACAACGTGTCGGAGGAAGACGAAGACATAGACATGCTGATCGGAGGGGAGGACGGAAATGTCCCGAAGGTGCTGGTTGTGGATGACAACAGGGACATGCGGATATTCCTGAGGAATGCACTGGGGAAGGAGTTTGACGTGTCTCTGGCTTCCGAAGGTACCGAGGGTCTGAAGAAGGCGATCCAGGAGGTGCCTGACGTCTGCGTCAGCGACCTGATGATGCCGGGAATGGATGGGTATGAGTTCTGCAACGCATTGAAAGACAATCCGGTAACGAAGAATATCCCTGTGATACTGCTGTCTGTAGTCTCCTCGGACGAGAGCCGCGAACGCGCATACGAGCTGGGCGTGGATTCCTATATGACTAAGCCATTCGATGCCGATGTCCTAAGGATGAGGGTGAGGGAACTTGTCGCAAAGCGGCGGGTAGCCGTGAAATCGCACGGAGACGACGACCTGGCAATCCTCAACAAGGACGGAGTCACGGTAGGAGAAAAGCAGAAACAGTTCTTTTCGGAGATGTGCGCCTACATAGAAAAGCATCTCAATGACAACATTACGGTGACTGAACTGGCGAGGCAGATGGGCCTGTCCCGCTCAGCATTCTACAGGTACATCGGAAATGTTACGACATGGACCCCGAACGACATAGTGAACATCGTGCGTCTGCGCTACAGCGTCAGGCTGATTCTGCAGAGCGGTAAGAAAGTGTCGGAGGCTGCATATGAGACAGGCTTTAGCTCTCCGTCCTACTACTCGAAGATTTTCAAACAATACTACGGAGTTTCGCCCCAGGAGTACATAGACAAACGGCTGAAATGATGCCTCCATGGAGGAGGATGAAAACAGGATTTTCTGCCGCTGAAAAGTTGGATTTCGGAACAAAATATTATATTTGGGGTTAGTAAGGCTGAAAAATGTGTAAAAAAAGCCGAAAAAAGCGAAGTTTTGCAACAGCATGACCAAACTGCACAGAATTTCGACCAAAAGACAATAAAACCTCAAACCGTTAAAATGAAATCCAACATTTCTGACCTTTGGAAAAAGGAGGACTGGCTCGCGATCTGGATTGGAGCCGTAGTGATCATCCTTGCGTGCGTGGCCGTACTGACCGAGGCGTTTGACTTCTCAGCCCTCAAGTTCTCCACATGGCATCTCTGGGAAAACGTGGAAGAGTACAAGAGCCTCGGGGCGCAGCTCAACGGAGCCTTCTGGCTCAAGCTCCTGCGCACAGTCCTTATCCTTGGCGTGCTGTTCTCTGTCGGAGTAAAGCTCCAGGGTGAAAAGCTGAAAAAGTACATACCGGCCTTCCTCGGGCTGTTCGTCATAGCTTTGATTGTCCGCCTCGTCAGCGCAGAGTTCACCCTCAACCGCTACCTCGAGTGGGCCTTCTGGGCGCTTCTGATCGGCCTTCTGATCTCCAATACCGTAGGCGTGCCCGATTGGCTCAAGCCTGCGATCAAGACTGAATACTACATCAAGACGGGACTCGTCATCATGGGCTTCTCCGTCCTCTTCTCCAATATCGCGAAATTCGGCCTCTACGGCCTCGGAATCGCATGGGGAGTGACCCCCATCGTCATCATCTTCATGTGGTGGTTCGGAACGAGGGTCTTCAAGATCCAGGACAAGCCCCTTGTGATCACACTTGCCTCGGCAACCAGCGTCTGCGGTACATCCGCCGCGATCGCGACAGCCGCGGCATCGAATGCGAAGAAGGATGACCTCTCGATTGCAGTATCCATCTCGATCATCTTCACGGTCCTTATGATGGTATTCGAACCCATGATCATCAAGGCGACCGGCATGAGCAGCATCATGGGCGGATCGCTGATCGGAGGCACCATCGACTCGACAGGAGCGGTTGTCGTTGCGGGAACAGCGCTCGGCCCTGTCGCGCAGCAGGCGGCAGTCCTCGTCAAGTCCATCCAGAACATCCTGATCGGATTCATCGCATTCTTCGTGGCCGTCTTCTTCACGACCAGGGTAGACAAGACACCAGGCAAGAAAGCAAGCGCCGGCGAGATCTGGTACCGTTTCCCGAAGTTCATCCTCGGATTCTTCCTCTTCTCCCTCGTCGCCTCGTTCATCATCCAGCCGGCATTCGGCGGCGACGCAGTGAAGAACATAAACGGCGTCCTCGACCAGTACAAGAACTGGTGCTTCGTGCTCGCGTTCACGTCCATCGGCCTCGACACCAACTTCAAGCAGATCGGAAAGCAGCTCCATGGAGGGAAAGTCCTCTGGCTCTATATCATAGGACAGTCTTTCAACATCCTGCTCACCTTCTTCGCAGTATGGCTGGCTCTCTCAGGGAAGATCTTCCCGATCCCGCAGCTGGACATCCTCTAAGGCGATGGGCAAGCGGACACTGAAAATAGCAGGCAGGGTGGTCACGATTGCGGCAGTAGTCGCGACCATCGTCTGCGCAGTCTATATCATGGCCCACCAGATGGGACTAGTCGACAGTCTCGACTTCGGGGCAGGAGCCTACTACTATGCGGATATTCCTGACTACCAGAAATATCTGCGGGACGGGACCTACCAGGCAAAGCTGCCCTACTGGGTATTTGTAGTGCTCTTCCTCTCCTGGGGATGGCTCATGTACAAGCTCTGGTGCTGGGTCGAGAGCAAGGACGAGAAGCAGTCCTAGAGGCTGACCGTGAATATGGCCCCAATGTAGAACTTGGAGCCCAGATCTATACCGAAGTCGTGGAGCATGTTCCACGACTTTCCTTTTTTCCAGTCGAACGTGAGCCCAAAGGCAGTGTCGTAGGGCAGCCAAAGGAAATTGGCGAGGCGTGCGGTCAGGTCTGCGCCTATGCTCGCGAGCGAGCCGTCGCCGAGCCCGTTTCCGAACGACATCATGGTAATGTCCGCATGAGGGGTCAGGACGAAATTCCTGACGTAGAACAGAGGCGACAGGAAGGAAATGTCCCCGACCCAGAACGGGACTGCATAGTCGGCAGTTAGCCTGAGGTTGTCAGGGGAGGAATTGGCAAGGAACTGCTTGGCTCCCGTGCTCACGAATCCGCGCGGAACCGTGCTCACGGAGTTTTCCCCGAACAGTACGCCGTCCGTGAAGCGGTGCTGGTAGAGGGCAGTCAGCCTGAGCCCCTGCGTCCTCGTCAGTCCAGGCAGATAGCCGTAGACATAGCCATAAACCCCGGAGGAATAGAAATCCGTCAGCCCGACCCTTGCATGGTATCCCGCCTCGGCACCGATTCCGACCCGCGGATACTCAGCTGCCTCGGCTGTCTCCCTCATGGCGTAGCCGCGGAGGGACAGGTCCAGCTGCTGCATGAACACGTTGCTTCCCTTCTCATAGCCCGAAAAAGACCGGAAGGATCCGCCGCCGATGCTGTAATGGTCTGTGTAGTAGACGGATGACTTGTCGTAGAGGTCGTTCGAGAACTTGTATTTTATGCTCGGTGTCAGCCCCCTGAGAACTCCTCCGGAAGAGAAGTTGAGAGGTACGGACACTTTCAGCTTGCCGGAGAAGAGCGGCCTAGTGAGATACTGGTATGTGACGTAGTTCCATCCAAGGTTCTTGTCCCCTACGACCATGTGCCTGTACTGTACGCTTTTCCTGTCCCCGAAATCAGCCTCGAAGGAAATGACGGGATAGAATGCCGTGCAGGTCAGGGAAACATGGCCCGTATGTCTGTAGTCGCCGCCCAGGTCGGGCGAAGGTATGTATCCGTAGGCAAGCGACCCGTAGAGGTTTCCCAGCGGATTCTGGAAAAATGCAGTGGCGCCGGGCTTCGCGGAGCTGACGAGGTCGTCGTCGAGGTCCCCGGACATGCTGACAAAGAGCGGGACCCATGAATGGAATTTCGGGAAGACTTTCGGATATCTTTTCTCTGCCGCGTCGGCCGGGCTGCCGCCGGAGCTGGTCTCCTGGATTCCCACGGAAAGAGCCTCCTCCTGCCTCGAAAGGGCATCGGCGAGATAATAGCTATGGATATCGTTGATATTGACCGCCTTGCGTCCAGTCTGCGGGGCAACGTACAGCTGATGGCCGCTGCCCGTTTCCATCAGGTATCGTACCTCTCCGCCCCGGACAAGAGCCTCCTTCGTCCCGTAGCGTGTATTTGTCTCCTGCCAGACCGTATTGTCTTCCTGCAGGGAATAGATTTCGTTGACTCCGTTCCTGTCGGAAGCAAACGTGAAGACAACGCCGTCCGGCGTGTCCAGGTTGTGGATCGATGCGGGCATGGGCCCGAGAAGAGGCTTGAAGCCAGGCAGCTCGTAGATTCCCGCTCCCGCGGGAGAAACCGCCGCCGCGACCATCCTGCCGGAGCCCCATGCGACCTGGTAGACGTCCAGCGTGTCCGGCACCTCGATCCTTTCCGTCTCCGAACCGTCTGCTGCTGAGAGAATTACAACCGCGCAGCCGCCCCCGTAGGGGTATTCCACTGCCGCCACCTCCGTTCCATCGGGAGAGGGTGCAGGGTTGTAGAAGCGCCCCTTTTTGGTGAGGTCATGGATTTTCCAGTCCCCGACTTCCATGTATCTTATCCTGGAGCTTTCTCCGAGACTCCATCTTGTCCCCGGAATCTCCTCGCTCCACCAGAGCCTTCCTCCGACTGCCCTGATTCTGCCGGCTCCGTCAGAGAACGTCCTGATCCTCCGGACTTTGTCGCCTATCTCCACGAGTTCTTTCGTTATGGCCTTTCCCTCCCTCGTCGCAAAGATCCTTCCCCCCGCTGCGACCATGTCCGAATAGTCCTCGTACTGCCTCGTCGGGCCGTAGACCAGATTTTCTCCCATGAACGTACCCCTTGCCTTGTCGTCCCGTCTCCATATTGCCAGCGTGCTGTCCTGGATTTCCCTGAATGTCGCCCGGAAGCTCTTCCCGGACGCCGCCTTCATCTCCTTCCTCATGTTCCCCGTGCGCAGGGGACGCCGGGAGATCTTCCTGAAGTACCGCTGCATGAAAAGCGGGTCGTCATAGAAGACCCTGTCTCCAGCAATTGTCAGATAGCCAAGCGCATAGTGGTTCGGAGCATAGTATTTCCATGAGCCGTATCTCCAGCGGTACCAGTCCCTCCAGTCTCCGTTGTCGAACGCCCAGTGGTAGTATTCCAGGAAATCCGCGCTTCTGCCGCGCCCAGCCTCCGTCAGGGCCGTTTCCGCGACCACGGCGTCTCCTTCGAGCAGGGCCGGGCCCGGATAGACGCCCGACACCGCGCCAGGGACAATCTCCCCGAAAAGCGGCCGCATCCAGCGGAATACGCCGGTATAGCCAGCCTGCATCTGGGAAAGGTGGCGGGACTCATGGACGGCAAGATTGCGCTGCCAGTAGAGTGGCTCGGGGTCATGGACTTGCGGCTGAGCGTAGAGTTCGAGCCGGCGCGGCGCCCATGAGACCATCCCGTTCGAGGTGGTCGTGTATCCGTGCATCACGACAGGGATGCGGCGGGACCTCCAGGGAAGGCCGGTGCTGACGGACACTTTCGGGCGGAATTCCTCGAGCCGCGATGCATAAGCCCTTGCGAGAGAGTCCATTCCGGCAGGATAGACTATCTCGTAGCGAGACCCTCTCAATGTTCTCCAGCGGATGCTCCCGGGATCTCCCCCGCCAGGATAGAACTGCCCCCACGCCGTCATGACAGGGAACAGGGAAGCTGCCAGAAGCAGCAAAGCTTTACGTATCACGGTGCGTCTTGTCATAAGGCAAAACTACTATAAATTTCTTATATTTGTGAGAGAGCAACTAAAACTGACAATCATGGAAATCAAGGATGAAATCTGGGGCGTGTCCCCAAAAGGTGAGAAAATCCACAAATACACCCTCACCAATTCGAAAGGTGCATGGGTAAGCCTGCAGAGCATCGGAGCCGGCGTTGCCGGAATCGGTGTCCCCGACAGGGACGGAAAGATCGAGGACGTTGTGCTCGGCTATCCCGACCCTCTCTCCTATTTCGGAGACGGCCCCTGCGCAGGAAAATGCCCCGGACGCTTTGCCAACCGCATCGCCAAAGGCAAGTTCACCCTTGACGGAGTCGAGTATTCCCTCCCCATCAACAATGGCCCGAACCACCTCCACGGCGGTCCCGAAGGCTTCGCCAACAAGGTGTGGGACAGCAGGATAATCGAATCTGCGGTCGAATTCATGTACTTCTCCGAAGACGGGGAGATGGGTTACCCCGGCAACCTCAAGGTTGTGGCGCACTACGAGTGGGGCGAAGACAATGCCCTGAAGCTCACCCTGACGGCAGAGACCGACAAGCCGACCATTGTAAACCTCACGAACCATACGTACTTCAACCTCAACGCCAAGGGCAATATCCGCGGCCATGTGCTCCAGCTCAATTCCTCCGAATACCTTCCGACAGACGAAGGCCTGATCCCCGTAGGGGACAGCGAAATCGTCGAGGACACGCCGATGGATTTCCGCAAGCCCCGCGAGCTCGGTCCCGGAATCGACGAGATGGATTTCCCGGCAATCAAGTACGGCAAGGGATATGACAACTGCTGGCTGATAGACGGTTACGTCGAGGGTCAGCTGCAGCAGGCTGCAGAGCTCTATGCTCCGGAAAGCGGACGCTGCCTGTCCATGATGACGACCCAGCCCGGTGTCCAGGTCTACACAGGCTGCTGGCTGGACGGCTCTCCCAAGGGAAAGAACGGGCACGAGTATCATGACTACGATGCCGTCGCAATCGAGTGCCAGCATTATCCCGACAGCCCGAACCATCCGGACTATCCTTCGACTGTCCTCCGTCCCGGCGAGACCTACAAGGAGGCGATAATCTGGACATTCTCCGTGAAGTAATCCGTCTGCTATGGCAGAAGGCAGGGAATCATTCAGCGGCCGCTTCGCGGTCATAATGGCGCTTGCCGGCTCTGCAATCGGGCTTGGCAACATCTGGCGCTTCCCGTTCATGCTCGGGGAGGGCGGAGGCGCCGCGTTCATCATCGTCTACATCATAGTCTGCGCCCTGATCTGCCTCCCCATCATGATGTGCGAGGCTATAATCGGACGCTCGACCCATCTGGGCACATTCGGGGCGATAGAAAAGCTTGCTCCGGGGACCCACTGGAAATGGCTCGGACTGCTGACCGTAGTGACCCCCTTGCTGATGCTTTCCTACTACAGCGTGATCGGCGGCTGGTCGGTAGGTTTCCTCGGCGAAGGTCTCGGAATGGCCTTCACGAAGGGAACTCCCGACGATGCCTCAGCCCTGTACAACGGATTCATCGCCAAGCCGTTATGGCCTCTTCTCTGCCATACCGTATTCATAGTTCTTGTCGCCCTGATCGTCCTCGGCGGCGTGAACAAGGGCATAGAGAAATTCTCCAACATCTCCATGCCCGTACTCTTCCTGCTGATAGTCATCATAGCAGTCTATTCCGTCACGCTGCCGGGAGCAGGGGCAGGGGTACGCTATCTCCTGCATCCCGATTTCTCGAAACTTACCGGGGCCGACGTGATGGCAGCCATGGGACAGGCATTCTTCTCCCTTTCCCTCGGCGACGGCGCAACCCTGACCTACTTCTCCTACGTCCGCAAGAATGAGAACATCATGGCTACGGGCGCATGGACAGCCGGGTCGGACCTGCTGTTCGCGATCATAGCCGGATTTGCCGTGATGCCTGCCGTATTTGCTGCCGGACTGGCCCCTGAGGCCGGCCCTGGCCTGATTTTCCAGGCAATCCCGTATGTGTTCGCAAAGATGGGACTGAACATCGGATGGCTAAGCGACGTCATGGGAGTCGTCTTCTTCCTCATGGTTCTCGTGGCTGCCCTGACTTCCGCAATATCCATGATGGAAGTCGGCGTAGCCTTCCTCCAGGAGCAGAAAGGCTTTTCGAGGAAGAAAGCCGTCGGTGTCCTTCTGGCAGGAACGTGGGCTCTCGGCTGCGTATGCTCCCTTTCCTTCGGGCCGTTCCACGGCATCATGTCCGGCGGGCGCTTCTTCGACCTCTGCGATGCCTTGGTTTCCAACTACATGATGCCTTTCGGCGGTCTCCTTTTCGCAATCCTTGTGGGGTGGAAGCTTCCCCCGAAGCTTGTCCGCGACGAGTTCACGAACGGCGGCACCATTGCCTTCAACACGACAATCTATGGCGTGCTCCGCTTCATCATAAAGTGGGTCGTCCCGGTCGCGATAATCGCAATCTTCGTCAGCAATCTCCTGCTCTAGGGCGCAATCCGGCAAAATGGTTAACTTTGCAGCCATATGAACAACGGACATTACAACGAAGAAAACAGATACGTAGTGGAGCACGAGGTGCTCAGCTATGAAGTTGACAATCACAAGGTTCTCTCTCCCGTAGGATTCATGGACTGGGCGCAGGAGATGGCCTATCAGGCCGCCGAGGCGCTCGGCTTCGGCTACTCCAGGATGGACGTGGACCACTATGCATGGGTTCTTTCCCGGTTCCATATCACTTTCCCCGCGCCTCCCTCATGGAGGGACAAGGTCGAGATCAGCACCTGGCACAAGGGCACGCGCGGACCTTTCTTCGTCAGGGATTTCATGGTCTGCGACGCCTCCGGCAAGAGGGAAGTGCTGGGGACCAGCTCATGGATTGTGCTGAATGAGCAGACAAGAAGCATGGTACGCATGTCCGAGCTTCCCAGTGTAGTGCCGGAAGGGTCGGACTCCAAGTTCGTTGCCATAGATCCCGTGGCTCCGAAACTGATGATGCCCCGCGGCTCAGAGCCCTCGCTCGTCAAGGAGCATGTCGTTGAATATCAGGATCTTGACTTTATCGGCCACACGAACAATGTGCGGTATGTCGAATGGTCGCTCGGCTGCATCGACACAGCTTTCCTGGCGGAGCACCCCCTGCGCGACCTGCAGATCAACTTCGTCCACGAGACCCATGCGGGCGAAAAAGTCGGACTCTGGCTCCTCCGGCAGGAAGCCGAAGGCTCCCAGGCCGTATTTTTTGTCGAAGGCCGCCTACCCGAAGGGCAGGTAGCTTTCATCCTGAGACTTGAATTCTGATCCCATGAAACAATATCTCGATCTTCTGCGGAAAATCCGCACCGAAGGCGTGATCCGCAAGGACCGCACTGGCGTCGGTACCCAGAGCATCTTCGGCCACCAGATGCGGTTTGACCTCGAGGAGGGCTTTCCCCTCCTGACTACCAAGAAGGTACACCTGAAGAGCATCATATATGAGCTGCTGTGGTTCATCTCCGGAGACACCAACATCGGCTACCTCCACGACCACGGAGTCAGCATCTGGGACGAGTGGGCCGACGAGAACGGAGATCTGGGACCGGTCTACGGCCACCAGTGGCGCTCCTGGCCGGCTCCGGACGGGAGAACCATCGACCAGCTCTCGAACGCAGTCGAGATGATAAAGCACCATCCCGACAGCCGCAGGATAATTGTAAGCGCATGGAACCCGGGCGAAATCGACAAGATGGCCCTGCCTCCTTGCCACTGCCTCTTCCAGTTCTACGTTGCCGACGGGAAACTCTCCTGCCAGCTCTACCAGAGGAGCGCAGACACATTCCTCGGCATGCCCTTCAACATCGCCAGCTATTCCCTCCTGACAATGATGATGGCCCAGGTCTGCGGCCTACGTCCCGGCGACTTTGTCTACACGACAGGAGATACTCACCTGTACCTCAACCACTTCGACCAGGTTGAGGAGCAGCTCCGAAGGGAGCCCCGGAAGCTCCCCACCATGAAGCTCAACCCGGAAGTAGGGAGCATTTTCGACTTCAAGTATGAGGATTTCACGCTTGAAGGCTATGACCCATGGCCTACGATAAAGGCCCCGGTTGCAGTATGACGCAGGAAAGGGCAATAATCGTAGCCGTCGCGGACGACGGAGCGATCGGGAAGAAGAATACAATTCCATGGCATATCCGCGAGGACATGCGCTTCTTCCGCCGCACGACAACCGGAAATACTGTCATAATGGGCTGGAAGACATTCCTTTCCCTCGGATGCCGTCCTCTCCCCTCGAGAACAAATATCGTAATCTCGACCCACGGGATGCCCGATCCCGTAGAAGGTGTCATTTTCGCAGGCAGCCTGGCAGATGCATTCGGGAAAGCTTCTCCGGAAGGGAAGGTGTTCGTGATGGGCGGAGCCAAGACATATGTCGAGGCCATGGATATGGTTGATACCCTGTATGTTACGGAAGTCCATACCACAGTCCCCGATGCTGACACTGTCTTCCCCAAGGTCGACTTCTCGATGTGGCAGGAGACCGGATCATCCGAACTCCGGACCGACCCGGAAAACGGACTCGCTTACAGATTTGTAGTTTATAAGCGGAAAAAACAGTAAATTAGCGCCAGAATGTAGACCCGTCCCCTTTAAAGGGTCTACCGAACTTGACATATGGCAGCAAAAAGAGCGACTTTCGGCGGCAAGATTGCCGTCATTCTGGCTTTGGTGGGATCAGCCATCGGGCTTGGCAACATCTGGAGATTCCCCTATATCATGGGAGAAGGCGGAGGAGGAGCATTCATCCTTGTCTACATCATCTTCTCCATCTGTCTTTCCGTCCCCATCTTCATGTCCGAGAGCATAATAGGCCGCAGGAGCGGGGCAAATTGCCTCGGGGCCATGAAAAAACTTGCTCCCGGGACAAAATGGAAGGTCCTGGGATATCTCTCGATCATAACCCCTCTGATCATTGTCTCGTACTACAGCGTCGTAGGAGGCTGGTCGCTCGAATATCTGATCCAGTCGCTCTCCCTGGCGTTCGTCCGTGAGACCCCCGACGAGGCGGCCGGAATGTTCTCCTCGTTCTCCTCCGGAGTGTGGGCCCCGACCATCTGCTTCCTCAGCTTCCAGGCAGCTACCTGTCTGATAGTCGCCCTGGGCGTGAACAAGGGCATAGAGATTTTCAGCAAGATTGCGATCCCGGTCCTTTTTGTGACCATGATCCTTGTGGTCATCTTCTCCGTGACACTTCCGGGAGCAGGAGAGGGGATCAAGTATCTTCTGACGCCTGACCTGACGAAGATTACTCCGCGCGTGTGCGCAAGTGCTCTCGGCCAGTCGTTCTACTCGCTCTCCCTCGGCATGGGCATAGTGATCACGTATTCGTCCTACATGCCAAAGGAGGACAACATCCTCTCCACGGGCATCAGCACTGCGATTGCAGACACATGCTTCGCCCTGCTGGCAGGGTTTGCTATCATGCCTGCAGTCTTTGCGGCAGGAATTGCACCGTCCGGTGGCCCTGGCCTTGTGTTTCAGACACTTCCCTACATTTTCACGGTCGAGGCTACGGCCCGTCCCGTCCTCAGCAGCGCCGCAGCGATCTTCTTCTTCGTGTCCGTCCTTTTCGCCGCAATGACCTCCTCGGTTTCGCTCGTGGAGGTTGGCACGGCCTTCCTTGTAGAGGAAAAGGGAATGAAGAGGAAATGGGCGACGCTCCTGATTTTCGTCTGCACGGGAATCGTGGGTGTGTTCTGCTCCCTTTCCATGGGACCTCTCGCTCACGTGCACTTCTTCGGGAAGCCGCTTTTCGACTTCCTCGACATGTTCTGCAGCAATATCCTGCTGATACTCGGCGGCTTGCTGACGGTTGTCTTTGTCGGATGGAAAATGTCCCATACGGACTTTCTCGACGAGCTCACGAGCGGCGGGCTCCACAAGGGCAACACCAAGTATTTCAGGCTGTTGCACTTCATCATAAAGTACGTTGCCCCGATCGCTCTGGGCATAATTTTCATATCGAATTTCATCTAGCAGCACAAGTGTGGTATGGCAAGGGATAGGGAAACATTCAGCGGGAGATTTGCCATCGTGATGGCCCTGGCAGGATCTGCCATCGGGCTTGGGAACATCTGGCGGTTCCCGTTCATGGTCGGAGAAGGAGGGGGCGCCGCTTTCATAATAGTCTACGTCCTTTTCTCCCTGTTCCTGTGCGTGCCCATCATGCTGAGCGAGTCGGCGATCGGCCGTGCAACGCATCTTGGGACCTTCGGGGCCATGGAGAAGCTGGCGCCCGGGACAAAATGGAAATGGCTCGGGCTTCTGACAGTCATAACGCCCCTTATCTTGGTCTCATACTACAGCGTGGTCGGCGGATGGTCCATTGATTTCTTACTGCAGGGGCTAAGTTTCTCTTTCACAAGGGAAACACCCGAAGCGGCGGCGCAATTCTTTCCGGAATTCATAGCGAAACCCTTCGCCCCGATAATTTTCCATACCATCTTCATCGGGCTGACCGCCCTGATCGTGCTCGGAGGCATAAAGAAGGGAATAGAGAAATTCTCGAACGTCTCGATCCCTGCCCTCTTCGTGCTGATCGTGATCGTGGCAGTCTATTCCGTGTCCCTTCCCGGCGCCGAGAAGGGAGTGGAATACCTCGTGAAACCTGATTTCTCGGCACTTACGTCAGAGGACATATTCGGAGCCATGGGTCAGGCGTTCTTCTCCCTCTCTCTCGGAGTCGGGGTTGTGCTGACCTATACGTCCTATGTCCGCAAGGAGGAAAACATCATCGCGACAAGTGTCGCTACCGCTTTCTTCGACCTGCTTTTCGCCATACTTGCCGGCTTTGCCGTGATGCCGGCGGTTTTCGCCGGAGGCATTGCCCCCGAATCTGGCCCAGGCCTGATATTCCAGGCCCTTCCGTTCGTGTTCGCGAAGATGGGGATTTCCTTCGGCTGGGTCAGCGACATTGCCGCCATCGTCTTTTTCCTCGCCATACTTGTCGCAGCCCTCAGCTCCTCGATTTCGATGATGGAGGTCTGCGTCACCTACCTGGTGGAGCAGAAGGGCATGTCAAGGAAGAAGGGTGTCCTGCTGATGTTCCTGTGCGCATGGTTCATAGGCTGTTTCTGCTCCCTTTCCTTCGGATCGCTATCCGGAGTGAATATTCTGGGAGAGAACATATTCGGATTCTGCGACTTGTTTCCAACTATCTTCTGCCCTTCGGCGGCCTCCTGTTCTCGATTTTCGTAGGGTGGAAGATGGACAAGGCTGTTGTCCGGGAGGAGATGACGAACGGCGGAACGCTCAGGCTGAACGCCCGCATATTCGGCTTCGTCTGGTTCCTTATCAAGTGGGTTGCCCCGGCAGCCATCGTGACAATCTTCGTCACGAACCTTCTCCTTTAGTTACAGGCCGAGCTGCTTTTTCATCGACCGCAGCAGGTCGAATGCCTGCAGGGGAGTCATATTGTTGAGGTCCGTGCCCCGGAGAGTGTCGCGCAGGGACTCCAGTTCAGGGTCAGCAAGCTGGAACAGAGACAGTTGCAGGCTCCCGTCGCTTTCCACGGTTCCCTCCGGCACGTTGAACGCCTTCTTGATGGTGCCGTAGGATTTCGCTGCCGAGAGCTTTTTCCCTGCAGTGTCCTCTGCCTCAAGAGCTGACAGCGTCTTCTCGGCAGATTCGATGACTTCCTTCGGCATGCCCGCCATCCTCGCCACATGGATACCGAAGCTCCTGTCCGATCCTCCCGGCTCGAGCTTCCTCAGGAAAATCACCTCCTTCCCAGCTTCCTTGACCGCGATGTGGAAGTTCTTGACTCTCTTGTAGTTGCCTTCGAGGTCGTTGAGTTCGTGGTAATGGGTCGCGAAGAGAGTTTTCGCTCCCTTGCCGTATTCGTGGATGTACTCCACGATAGCCCTGGCGATGCTCATCCCGTCGTAGGTCGAGGTGCCTCGTCCGATTTCGTCCAGCAGCACAAGCGAGCGGGAAGAGAGATTGTTCAGTATCATGCTGGTTTCCAGCATCTCCACCATGAAAGTGGATTCTCCCCGGGAGATGTTGTCCGTCGCCCCGACCCTCGTGAATATCTTGTCGAAGTATCCGAACCGTGCCGACGTTGCCGGTACGAAACAGCCGCTCTGGGCCATAAGCACGATAAGGGCTGTCTGGCGCAGGAGAGCGGATTTTCCGGACATGTTAGGGCCCGTCAGGATGATGATCTGCTGGCTCTTGCCATCTAGGCGTATGTCATTGGGGACGTATTCCTCCCCCGGTTTCATCAGCGTTTCGATGACAGGGTGGCGTGCTCCCTTGATTTCCAGGGAGTTGCTGTCGTCCACGACAGGCCTGCAGTAGTGCCTTTCCTCGGAAAGGTCCGCGAATCCTGCCAGGACGTCGATGCGGGCTATTGTCTCGGCGTCCGACTGGATCGTCCGGATGTGCTTCTGGATTTCGGCGACAAGTTCCTGGTAGATACGGGTTTCGAGAGCCAGGATGTTGTCCTCGGCCCCGAGGATCTTCTCCTCATAGTCCTTCAGTTCCTCTGTTATGTATCTTTCAGCGCTGACTAGCGTCTGCTTGCGCACCCACTCGGGCGGCACCTTGTCCTTGTAGGTGTTCCGGACTTCGAGATAGTAGCCGAAGACGTTGTTGTAGCCGATCTTGAGGGAAGGAATTCCGGTGCGCTCGCTTTCGGAGACCTGCATCTGGACGAGATAGTCCTTCCCTCCTGCCGAGGCATCGCGCAGGTCGTCCAGCTCCTTGCTGAAGCCACGTGCGATGACCGGGCCCTTTCCCAGCTGCGCGGCGGAATCCTCCGCGATTGTCTTCTTTATCGTCGCGGCGAGAGAAGAGCTTCCGTCGAGTCTCCCGGCAAGGGCGCGTACTGTGTCGTTTCCCTTGGTGGAGAGCAGTTCCCTGACCGGGCCGATCAGAGAAAGGCCGCGTCCGAGCTGGCGCACTTCGCGCGGGCTGATCCTTCCCGTCGCCGCGCGCGAGATGATCCTTTCGAGGTCACCGATATTGCCGAAAGCCTCCCGGACCGTCTCCCTGACTTCCTTGTTGTCAAGGAAATACTGCACTCCTTCGTAGCGGGACTCCAGCTCTCCTGTATCCATCACCGGCATCGCCAGCCATGACCTCAGCAGCCTTGCCCCGAGCGGGGAGGCGCAGTGGTCGATCACGCTGACAAGAGGTACGCCTTCTCCTCCGGCGGAACTCTGGAACACCTCGAGGTTGCGCATCGTGAAGCGGTCCATCCAGACGAACTTTCCCTCGTCGATGCGGGAAATCGAGCATATGTTCCCGAGCTGGTCATGGTGCGTCTGGCCGAGATAGACAAGGAGGGCACCGGCGGCGCAGACTCCGAGCGGGCAACTGTCTATGGCAAAGCCTTTCAGGGACTCTGTCCCGAACTGGCGGCAGAGCCTCTCGACGGCGGACTCGTAGACGAAGGCCCATTCCTCGACGGAGGAAACGTATGCCCCTTCTCCGTACTGGGCGACGGCAACCTTCTCGCAGCCTCTCTGGACAAGCCACTCTTTCGGGGCGAAATCGCTCAGGAGCGTGCCGATGTATGAGTTGTCGCCCTGGGCTACCCGGAATGTTCCCGTCGAGACGTCGAGGAACGCTGCTCCCGTCTCCTTCTTCTCGAAGTACAGGGCAGCTATGAAATTGTGTTCCTTCTGCTCTAGCAGGTTCTCGTTGAAGGTCACGCCCGGCGTCACGAGATCCGTGACCCCGCGCTTTACGAGCCTCCGCCCCGCGAGCTTCGGGTCTTCCAGCTGGTCGCAGACCGCTACCTTGTAGCCCGCACGCACCAGTTTCGGGAGATAGGCATCGATCGCGTGGTGGGGAAAGCCTGCCATAGGGAGGCTTCCCTTGTCCCCGTTCGAGCGCTTTGTCAGCACAAGCCCGAGCACCTTGCTCGCAGTTATCGCATCGTCCGAATATGTCTCGTAGAAGTCTCCCACCCTGTAGAGCAGCACGGCCTCGGGATTCTGCGCCTTGACCGCAAAATACTGCTTCACAAGGGGAGTGTCTTCAGTAACTTTCTGTGTAGCCATAGGAGGACAAATTTAAGAAATTCTGCCGTTTTTGCTATTTTTGCAAACGCATGAAGAGGGCCTTGATCATAACATACTATTGGCCGCCAGCCGGGGGTTCCGGAGTGCAAAGATGGGTCAAGTTCTCCAAGTATCTTCCATCCCTGGGATGGCAGCCGGTGATCTATACGCCCGAAAATCCCCAGGTCCCGTTCATCGACCGGTCGCTCGATGCCGACGTGCCTGAGGAAGCGGAGGTCATACGCCGGCCGATCACGGAATTCTACGACATCTACCGGAAATTCATGGGAAGGAAAGGCGGTAGCGGAGCAGGCGAGGTGAACCCGATCAATTCCCGCAGCAAGACCCCAAAGGAGAAACTCACGATGACGATCCGAGGCAACCTCTTCATCCCCGACCCCAAGATCACATGGCGCCGCCCTTCGGTCCGTTTCCTGACGGAATATCTGCGCAGGCATCCGGTCGATGTCATCATCAGCACAGGCCCGCCGCATTCCATGCACCTGATAGCCATGGACGTGGCGCGCAGAACCGGGCTCCCCTGGATTGCGGACTTCAGGGATCCATGGACAAAGATTTTCTACTTCAAGTACCTGATGCTCAGCCGGTGGGCCGACCGGAAACACCACAAGATGGAGAAAGAAGTCCTTGACAGTGCATCTGCGGTCGTGGCGGTATCTCCCCTCGTCCAGGAAGATTTCCGGAAAATGACCTCGACCCCTGTGAGCCTGATAACCAACGGCTATGACCCCGAGGATTTCGACCAGGTAGTCGAACCGGACGGATATTTCAACCTTAGCCATGTAGGTCTTCTTGCCGCAGACGGCAATCCCTTAACCCTTTGGAGGGTGCTCTCGAAGCTTGCCTCGAGGGATCCGGAATTTGCCTCCATGCTCCGTATACGCCTTGTCGGAAAGACGGACGTCGCTGTACTTGAGAGTATTGCGAAGGCGGGACTCGGGAAGAACCTCGTCAACCTGGGCTACAAGCCGCACGAAGTCGCTGTGCGGGAGGAAAAGGGTGCGTCCATGCTGCTGCTCACTCTCAGGAAAGAGCCTGAGTACAAGGCGGTTCTCCCCGGCAAGCTTTTCGAGTACCTTGCTTCGCGGAGACCGGTGCTCGGAATCGGGCAGAAGGATGGGGCGATGGCCTCGATCCTTGCCGGGACAGGCGCGGGAAGGACCTACGGATGGGGCGACGAGGAGATGGAAGAATACATTTCCGAATGCTGGGAGGCCTGGAAGAAAGGCGATCCCATGGCAAACGGACACGACATATCTGGATTTTCGAGGGCTGCCACTGCAAGGCAGATGGTCTCCCTCATGGAATCTCTCATAAGCAAAGCGAGATGACAAAGAATTTGAAGTACAGGATAGCGGTCATAACAGGCGCTATCGTCTTTTTCCTGATCCTTGCCTATGGCTTCGTGCCGCAGGTCCTTGACGGCAAGGTTGTGAACCAGAGCGACATTTCCGGCTACGTCGGAATGGCGAAGGAGGCGAACGACTGGGACGCTGCCCATCCTGACGACAAGACTGCATGGACAAATTCCATGTTCGGCGGAATGCCGACGACAATGCTCAACGGCAATTCGGAAGGAGACTGGACAAAGCCACTCTACGACCTGCTGCTGGTGGGCAAGCGTCCGGCGAGCTACCTGTTCTCTCCTTTGGTCGTGCGGACGGAGATGCTGTACTCATGCAGATCCGGCCGC
>CAYTXA010000005.1:0-25611 GCA_964440865.1 uncultured Muribaculaceae bacterium
CTACGTCCAAGCTGGAAATAGGTTATGTCACTGCCCCTCCCGTTGATGTCACCAAGCCGAAGGTGTTCAAGGCTGATCACCCGTTCGTCTATCTGATCACAGAGACCAGCACTGGCACGATCCTCTTCGCAGGAATCTACAACTGACAAAGCCCTATATCAGAGACCTGATGATCTCATCGGAGACAAAGAAGTGACTCTCCGGAATTCTTAGCTTCATGTTTCCGGCCCTGACAAGCGCCTTTTCCAAAAGGAGACTGTCAAGGGCCGGTTTTTCAGTATTGCTCCTGAGCCAGTCCTCAGACAACCCTTCAGCTGTCCTGAGGCCAAGCATTATCTTCTCGACGCGCACATCCCCCTCGACAAGCCTTTCCAAGACATGGGAATAGTTGTTGTATGAGCTTGTGTTCCAACCCCTTGTCTGGTTTCCGTCAAAAGAATGGGCCCCGGCACCAAGTCCGACGTAGGGAGAACGGTCCCAGTAGGCGGAATTGTGTTTTGCTTCTCTGCCGGGCAGAGCAAAGTTGGATATTTCGTAGTGGTTGTATCCTGCCATGGACATCATCCTGCAGAGAATGTCATACTGGCTACGGCATTCCTCTTCCGGCAACATGACCGTTTCTCCCCGGGATGCTCTCCTGTCCAGCGCACTTCCTTCCTCAACGGAAAGCTGATACGCTGAAATATGTTCCGGACGGAGGGCCAAGGCATTCTCAATTGTCGCCTCCCACATTTCACAGGTCAAGCCGGGAACTCCGAAAATCAGGTCAATGCTGATATTGTCGAAGCCAGCCTCCCGCAGGATCCGGAAAGCTTCCACGGTTCCGGCAGCATCGTGGCGACGTCCCATCCAGCGGAGAATTCCGTCGTCAAAAGACTGGACGCCTATGCTCACGCGGTTGACGCCAAGCCCCTTCAGCCCTACTGCATAGCCAAGCCCTTTCTCTATGATGTCTTCTGGGTTCACCTCAACCGTAAATTCGTCGAAAGGGCCGTAGGGCAGGGCATCCGCAATCCGGGACAGCAAAGAAAGGGAAAGTACGGACGGCGTACCTCCCCCTATATATAAAGTATTTGTACTCAGCGTTTTCTCTATCTCCTTCCTGCGGGATTCGGCCTCCTGGCAGAGCCTTTCCACATAATCCGTGAAGCAGTCGTCTCCGGAAACCGCATTGGAGTAGAATGCACAGTAGACGCACCTGCTCCGGCAGAAAGGGATATGGACATAGATCATCGGAGCATCATCTCGGCCTTGCCGAGCAGGCCCTGGTCCGTGTAAGCCTCCATGGTGTAGATGCCCTTGGAGAAGGATGCTATTCCGTTCAGGTAGATGCTGAGATCCACTTCCTGTCCTTCGTAGTCCACTTCCCTGGAGGCGGAAGCAACGAGAGACTCTCCGCCGTAGTTGAACGAGCTCATCACCTCATTCGTAAGCAGCACTCCGTCAGGATCCTTGACCCTGATGTAGACACGCATAGGGCCTCTTGGAGCGAGGTCGTTCTCGATAAGGCTCAGCGACGCCATGAGTCTGTCGACCTTGGCGCTGCGGTCAACCTGCTTGCCGGAAGAAGTGAATCCGCGGAGGGTCAGGCCACGTGCCTTTATGACAGACCCCGCGGCAACCTGGGTCATCAGGGTGTCGACCTGCTGGGTCAGCTCGATATTCGCCTTCTTGCTCGCATCGGCCTCCTTCCGTGCGGCGGCCGCATCGGCTGTCAGCTTGTGGTTCAGCGTATTGAGCGAGTCTATCTGGACGATGTAGTTCCTCATGATGCTGCGGAGAGTGCCGAGCTCTTTCTCGTATTTGCGCATCTGGGCACGGTTCGTGGCATCGGTCTTCTTTATGCGCTCCAGCAGCTGGGCAACTTCGGCGCGGGACGTGTCCAGCTGGGCATTGATCGAGGCATTGTCGGTCGACAGGCTGTCGTAGCTTGCCTTCAGCGTCTCGTACTGCTCGGTCAGGTCTGCCTTCTCGACTTCCAGCTCGCCCACGAGCTTGTTCTTCTGCGAATAGACAAAAACAAGGGCAACTGCAAGCAGAGCCGCTATCACCGCAAGGACTATCATCACGGCACGGAGAGCGCCGGCCCCGGTGCCCTTCTTCTCGCGTTCTCTCATCCTGCGTTCCATTATCGGATCGCGCTCCTCCATCGGAGTGTTGGTGTTGTTTTCTTCTGCCATTTTCTGACGGGTTTTATTCTGTTTCGGCAAATTTAGAAAAATCTGTGCAATTTGTTATATTTGTGTCTGACACGCAAGCTAAGTAACCATGAGATATATCATACGCGCAATAAAGTATTTCTTCTACTTCGTAATCATCGTTGCCCTGATTCTGCTTGTGCTGAGCCTGTCCGGCATGATAAGCAATGACCCGGAAATGATTTTCCGCAACGGTTACGACTCCTACTGGCAGATTGCCGTGATGTTTGCCGTGGTGGCAGCGTTCTACCCCATGTTCGGGTTCTACAGGAAGACCGTCCTGATTCCCGGGGAATTCTCCGAGATCAAGGCCCCGATTGTCAAGGCAATGGAAGAGAGGGGATATGTGCTGGAGAATACTGATGGAGAGAACATGACGTTCCGCTCGAAGAGCCTGTGGGGCAAGATCCGCGGCATGTTCGAGGACAGGATTACTTTCACGAGAAGGATGACCGGGTACGAGATCGAAGGGCTGAGAAGGGACATCGTGCGGCTGTCCTACTATCTCGAGGAAAGGGTCGGGGGAGATGACGAATAAACTGACATCCAATATGAAACCAAAGGAAGAAGAATTGAAGGTCGTGGCATCCTACGGGGACCCGATGCGTGCGGAAATCACTGCGGGGATGCTGCGTGCCAATGGGATACCAGCCCAGGTCTTCGGGCAGGCTTCTCCCTATCCGTCCATAAATTCAGCAATAAGCGCCGTCACGGTCAAGGTCAATCCCGAGGACTATGACGAAGCAGCTAAGCTTGTCGACGAAAACCAATAAATCAGCTATGAACATATATAGAGAAAGACTGGAAAAGATCCGCACGATGATGCGTGCGAAGGGCTGGGATGCCATCGTGATTACGGCGTCCGACCCGCACTGCGGAGAATATCCCGCGAAACGCTGGAAACAGGTCCTCTGGTGCACAGGGTTCGCCGGGGAATGCGGAGATATCGTGATTACTCTTGACCATGCAGGTCTCTGGACCGATACCCGCTACTTCATCGCAGCCAACGCTGTGCTTCCCGGAACCGGATTCGAGCTCCACAAGACTCGCGTTCCCGATCAGGTGCTGATTCCGGAATGGCTTGCTGCCCATGCATTTGCAGATGCGCAGAAGAAAGTCGTTGTGGCTGTCGACGGACATGCCCACAGCGTTGCCGCAGTCGAGAATATCAAGAAGGCATTCGAAGCGGCTGGACGCAGCGAGGATGCCGACGACGAAGAAGGATACCGCATTGTCAATGCTCCGGACCTTCTCAGCGAGCTCTGGGAAGACAGGCCCGGCCTTCCGGTTTCCCCGATAATGACTCTGGGAGAGGACGTGACGGGCGAAAGCCGCCAGCACAAGATCGAGTGGCTGAGGGCGTTCCTCAGGGACCGTAGGTGCGACACGATGCTGGTCACGGCGCTCGACGAAATCTCCTGGATGCTCAACGTCCGCGGCTCAGACGTGGACTACAATCCTGTAATCATTTCCTATCTGCTTGTCGGTCAGGACTTCGTGGAATGGTACGTCCTGAAGGGACCGCGCAAGGGCGTCGACGGGGAAAGCGACGCGAGCTTTGAGGAGCTGGAGAAGGAAGGGATCAAGGTTCTCCCGTACGACGACATCGACATCGCGCTGACGGACCACAGTCAGGAAGAAAAGATCTACGCTGACCCCTCAACGCTGAACTACAACCTCTATTATCTGCTCAGCAACAGCGGAGCTCCGAGGCCGGCAGTCTATGGCGAATCACCGATCGGCCGCCGCAAGTCCATCAAGAACGCCACTGAGATAGAGAACATGAAGAAGGCCCATATCCTTGACGGCGTGGCTCTCGAGAAGTTCTACTACTGGCTGGAGAAAGAGATGGAGATGGGCGATATCATCACCGAGTGGGACGCAGCCCAGAAGCTCCAGTCCTTCCGCGAGGAGATTCCCGGATACAGAGGCGACAGCTTCGAGACCATTGCAGGCTACGGCCCCGGCGGAGCGCTTCCGCACTATGTCACTCCGCATGTCAAGGCCCCTGTACTTGAGCACCATGGCCTGTTCCTCTGCGATTCCGGCGGCCAGTTCGACTTCGGAGGCACGACGGACATCACCCGCACCGTACCTCTCGGCCCGACGACACAACTCGAAAAGGAGGACTACACGGTCGTGCTGAAGTGCCACATCGACCTTGCATCTGCCGTATTCCCCGAAGGGACCTGCGGCTGTCATCTGGACATTCTCGCGCGCAATCCGCTCTGGCAGAGGATGCGCAACTTCGGACATGGCACCGGACACGGCGTGGGTTCATTCCTCTGCGTCCATGAGGGTCCTCAGGAGTTCCGACAGAACTTCAACGCCTATCCCTACGTTCCCGGAATCATCAACACCGACGAGCCGGGAATCTACCGCGAGGGAAAGCACGGAGTACGTCACGAGAACGTGTTCGTAGTCGTTCCCGCGGGCGAGACCGAGTTCGGGAAATTCTATAGGTTCGAGACGATAACGATGTGTCACATAGATACTTCCATCATCCTCAAGGACCTTATGAGCCAGGACGAGATCGACTGGCTGAACGAGTATCACGCGAGGGTCTACAAGACTCTGTCCCCGCTCCTGCCGCCTGAAGTCGCGAAGTGGCTTAAGGTCAAATGCGAGCCGATCTAGGGTCGCGGGGATCAGTCACTTGAGACTGTCATTTCACAACGGGCGCAATCGAAGCGAAGGCGGAGGTTGCGCCCGTTGTTCCGAAGATAGAGAGGCCCGCTCTCCTTCGCACCCTGATGGACAGGGCACATGCCGAGCTCGTAGCGTATGCAATATCTCATGCGCATGAGTTCGGCTCCCTCCCTGTGGGTCAGTTCGTATGCGTCTTCGACGGATTCTGCGCCAAGATTGCGGTAGATTTCCCGCGAAATGCGGTTTGCGACATTTGACTTGTAGGTCACTTCCCTGGGGACATTGTTGCTCATCTGACGGGACCCCAGGTCCGGAAGGCCGGTGTTCCTCAGCGGAATTGCCTTGCATGGCTCGGCATCCAGCTTGTCAGCCAGGCTCCGGCGGAGGGCATTCAGCGTCGCGGAACGTACAAGGGGTACTTCTCCGGCGGCTTCTGTCCGGCGGACGGAGAAAGAGTAGATTCCGGCTGTCTTGCCGAGCTGGCTCTGGGCCAGGGCCATGGTCCTTGCGGGGTTCTCAGCCACAATCCCGCCGCACGGCGCTTCTTCCGCAACGATCCTTCCGTCAGCACTTTCCGCCCTGCATTCTATCCTGAATCCGTCCTTAGGGGAGCCTTCGAAATTCACGTCCACGGCTACGGGAATCAGCCTCTGGCACGGTTCCGAAACCATTTTTTTCTCAAAGCTGGCACTGATGTTCCTGTAGAGCTTCATCCCCGGACGAAGGCGGGAAATGTCTCCGCTGGTCCGGATGCTGGCTCCGCCACACACATCGCCACGGAAGCCAGTCACATCTCCCCCGGCAGTGAAGGCGAAGCCGTCCCCGTTGGAAAGGACAAGGTTCTGCCCCGAAGGCGTCAGCGATATCGTATCTCCCCATACCGCCCTGACAGTCCCGACCTCCTCCCCCATGCTCTTGGGAGCATCCATCGAAGACCACTTCCCCTTCCTTCCGCCTATGTAAAGTTCGGTATAGCCCCGGTTGAATGTCTTGGAAAGGTCTGGTGCAAAGCCCTTTACGACCCTGCCGAACGAGGAGCGACGATATTTCTCCGGATTGCGGGCAATCAGCTCGTCCAGGGCAATGGAATACTGTCTCACCGTATTCCTGACGTAGGAGATGCTTTTCAGGCGGCCTTCTATCTTGAAGGAGCAGACTCCTGCCTGCGCAAGGTCGCCAAGCCGGGAAAGCAGGTTGTAGTCTTTCAGGGAGAGCAGGGCGCGGTCCTTCACGATGACTCTTCCTGCGGAATCGAGAAGGTCGTAGCGGGAACGGCAGGCCTGGATGCATGCTCCCCTGTTGGCGCTTCTGCCGGAGAGGTATTCCGAAAGGTAGCACTCTCCGCTGTAGCAGACGCACAGCGCCCCATGGACAAAGAACTCGATCTCCCCGGAGACCGCTTCCCGTATCGCCCTGATCTGTTCCAGAGACAGCTCCCTCTCCAGCACAATTCTCGAGAAACCAAGGCTTTCGAAAAGCCGAGCCCTTTCCGGCGTACGGATCGAGCACTGGGTCGAGGCATGGAGCGGGACCGTGAGGCCCTTCCTGCGGGCAAGGATGACAACCGCAGGGTCCTGCACGATGAACGCATCCACTCCGGCATCCTGAAGGCTTTTCAGCAGATTTCCTGCCTCCTCCAGCTCATCATCGTAGATTATCGTGTTGAATGTCACGAAGATACGGGCTCCGAAACGGTGGGCATAGCTGCAGAGTCCGGCTATGTCCGCGACAGAGTTTCCGGCAGCCTCCCTGGCACCGAAGGCAGGGCCTGCGATATACACGGCATCGGCACCGCAGTCTATTGCTGCGATGCCGATGTCCTTGTTCCTGGCCGGAGCCATCAGCTCAAGCGGCCGTGTCTGGCTTTCAGTCAATTATTTGCTGAGAGATTCCACAAGCTGCTTTGCCTGTGCTGCATACTGGGAAGTTGCGGGCACCATCTTGTAGTACTTGATGGCGTTGGCCTTGTTTCCTGCCTGCTGGTAGAGAGCGGCAACCGTGAAGGCGATACCGTCAGCATTCTTGGCGGTAGGAGCCGCAGCAAGATACTTGGTGTAGTATTCGATAGCCTGGTTGTTGTCCTTCAGCTTGGTAGCGGCCTGGCCTGCGATCAGGTAAGCCTGAGCGTTGTCCGTGTACTTTGCGGAAGCGGCTGCATGGTCGATTGCGTCCTGGAACTTGCCTCCCTTGAGGGAAGCGACGGCCTCCTGAAGATAGGATGCGCCGATGATCTTCGATGCGTTGGCATTGGTCGAATCGATGGCGAGCACTTTGCCCATGTTGTCGATTGCAGCGGCGAAGTCCTTTGTCTTATAGGCGTCCATTCCGGCCATCAGGTACTTCATGGAATTTACCTGCGGAAGGAGAGACTCTCCCTCGGAGACGATGTCAGCGTCGCCGTATTCCTTGGCGATCGCAACGGCCTCGTTGATCTTCGTGATGGCGCCGTCGTAGTCCTTGTCCTTGAGGACATCCTTTGCGATCGAGAGAGCGAGGTTCGGGATGACATTCTTGCAGTTTGCTACTATTTCAGAACCATCCTCTCCGAGAGCTGACCCGGCCTCGAGTGCAGTCTTGAAGGCGGCAAGAGCTTCGGTCTTGTTTCCTGCGTTGAGTTTTTCAGCAGCTGAGTTGTAGAGATTGGTAGCGCTCTCGAGGTCCTGAGCGGAAACCATGGCCACCGACATAGCGATGGAGGCAAGTGTTAGAACAAACTTTTTCATCCTTTTATGTTTTCTTATTTGGTTATTCCTTTTCCAATGATGCGATTGGTATCGCTTTTGTGGCATTGCCATGAACACAAATTTAGCAAATTTTTATAGTATTTTTGCATCATCATGCGTCCGAAAGACTACAAAACTGCGATAACATCTATCATCGTTTCATTTCTCTGTCTGGTTTTTCCAATAATTGTGCCAGCAGCGAATGAAGTGCCTTCGCTTCGTCAGGCGAAGGCCGTCTCGCAGGGAACTCTTTCCAACGGAATTTCCTACTACATAGTCACAAATCCCGCCTGGAGCGGATCTGCGGACGTGGCTCTCGTGCAGAAAGCCGGAACAGACTCCGAGACGCCCGGGACCGCTGGGATGTCTTCGGTGATGGCTCGCGCTTCCCTGACGGACCTGCCCCATTTCACCATGGACTCCCCGTTCCAGTTCCTGCGCAGGACATCTGTCTGGCCCGAGGACGAGGGTTACGCGAAGGTGGGAAGCAATGCAACTGTCTACCGCTTCCGGGACCTGGCCCTGAATTCCGGGGTCGCAGTGCTGGATTCGACCCTGCTCATGGTTTTCGACATCATCGGCAGGAATTCCGGAATCATGGACAAGTACTATTCTCCTGACAATCAGGCAGTGATAGTTTCCGGCGATGTTGACCGCGCCGCCCTGGTGCAGAAGATGGAGATGCTTTCCATGATGGTCACGAAGACGAACAGGAAGGCAGACCGGGAGGAATACAGATGGAAGGAGAGCACGGTTCCGGCCTTCAGCCTATCTCAGGATACGGAAAATCCCGGCGTCAGCGTTTCTTACCGCTTCCCCAGGACCTCGAGGGAGGACATGTCCACGGTCATTCCGCTCGTGACCGCACGCTACATAGACGAACTCGGGACTCTCGTGGAGAACCGCGTCAGGACAGCCATGAGAGACAGCGGAATTCCCTGCAGGTCAGCCGGTTTCTCCTACACATCGAGCGCTGTACAGCCGGGGGACGAGTCTTTTACGGTCAGCGTGGGCTGCAAAAAGGAGGACGTCCTCCGCACGGTCGGCATTCTCGCAGGCGTGCTCTCGGACATAGACAGGAACGGGCTCACGGCCTCCCAGTACCGGGACATCCGCGGGGCTACAACGCTCTGGCTCAGGGAAAACTACAGCCACTCCGATGCCAGGAATTCCAGGTGGGTCGACAAATGCATAGGGAACTTCCTCTATGGCGCGTCCCTGGCGACGGACAAGGACGACTATGACTTCTTCACGGGGAAGAAGCTAGCCGCGGACACCTCGGCATCCCTGTTCAACACCTTCGCCCAGGCCCTGCTCGACCGGGACAGGAACCTCAGCGTCATCTGCAAAGGGGACACGAACATCCTTTCCGGGAAAGTGGCGGAGAACTTCTTCCGCGAAAGCTGGAACAACGGCAGCGGAATCCAGTGGGGAGACCATTCGAACGACACGACCTACTTCCGCAGGAGCTACAGGAAGACAAAGGTGCGTACGACGACACCAGAGCCCATGCTTGGCGGGACAATTTGGACATTTGCCAACGGGATAAAGGTGGTATTCAAGGAGTTGGACAACAGCGGGACATTCACTTACTCATGGCTCGTCAAGGGAGGCTATTCCCTGATCGAAGGAGCTGATGCCGGGACGGGCAGCCATGTCGCGGACATGCTGACGGTCTCCCGGATCGAAGGCGAACCCGGATCGGAATTCCTGGCCATGCTCCACACGAACGGAATCTCCATGAACCCGGCCGTCTCGTATTCCGATTTCCGGCTTTCCGGCACAGCTCCGTCAAGGAAACTGCCACTGCTGCTGAGGTCGCTCGCCGCGCTTGCCTACGGCAGGGCAAATGACCCTCAGGCCTTTGAGTATTACAGGAAATGCGGAACAGGCGAGCTTCCGGACAATTTCCCGGAACTGACAAAGGAGTATTTCGACGATGCGTTCTCCAGGATGGACGACGGGGTGCTCGTGGTCGCAGGAGACTTCTCGGCTGAAGACCTGAAAAAGACACTTTCCGGGTATCTGGGTTCGTTCAAGACGGCAGCTTCTCCTTCTTTCCGTTTCAGGGCAGGGGCCATGGAGCCGGCGGGAACTCTCACGAAGTCTTCCTACGGACCTGCGCCGGAAGCCAGAATGACGCTCGCCGCTCCCCTCAACTTCACCACGGAGAACTATGTCGCGGCTGTGATTGCCGCGCAATGGCTTGGGAATCAGATTTCCAGGTCAATCGCGCAACAGGGATGGAAGGCCGAGGCATCGTGGGACGTTGCCATGTTCCCGGCGGAAAGCATCAGGATGGACGTTGTCCTGAGCCCCGTCTCCCCCTCTGGCATGCCTGCCTCCATGGACACGGAAACATCTCCGCGGAAGATCGTGGATCTGGTACGGAAGGGGCTGTCCGACGCTTCGTCGAAAGGAATTTCGGCTCTGGACCTTGCCGTGGCAAGGGGCGCGGCCGTGAGCTACTTCGACACGTGGCAGAACGACCCGGAGACGATCTGCGAGATGCTGCTCCTGCGCTATTCGTACGGGAAAGACATAGTGACGGACTTCAAGGAAAGGGCGGCTTCGGTCGATTCCAGGAGGGTCAACGAGATCATCCGCAAGCTTGCCGGCAGCGCCGGGGACGAGGTTCTCGTCTACGGACCGGAGCAGAAGGTGGTCGAGCCATGGGTTCCGGCGATTCCGCCACTGGACATGCCGAAGGTGCGCCCTGTCATGGATCCGGATGCGTATCCGCTTGAGGGAGAGAGAGTTCCGTACCAGAAGGTCGATCTCAGTGCCATAAAACTCGCTCCTTTCGTTCCCGGCAAGTTCGTGATGACCCGCCAACTCCCTGCAGACACCATGAGGGTCGAGCTTCCGGACATCGACATAGACGCCCTGTTCTCCGAGCTCGGGATCTAAGTCGTCAGAGAGTTACTATCCTGAAGGAAAGGTCCACGTCTCCGAAGTGCCCCGTGATGTCGCTGTAGCGCTCGATGTAGTCATGGGAAAGCTTTCCTCTCCAGACTATGTCGTCGCGGGTGTTCAGGGGGATCTCCAGGTCGAAACCGTAGGTCTTGGACTTGACTTTCACTTCTCCTCCGCATTTCCACGAAGTGCGCGTCCCTCCGTCGTCCTCGGTTATCATGAATGCGCAGTTGAGGAGCTGGTCGCTCCATTCCGAAACGAGGACAGCGTTGAACGGGATCGGCTTTCCGACCTGGTTTCTGCGCACGACAATCATGAAATCCGTGATTGAGGGGACATAGTTCCGCATTTCCTCCTCCGTAGTGGCCGTGAAGTTCTCGAGGCTCCCGCAGCGGACGAAGAATTCGCTCGCCCCGGCAAACCAGCTGTCATAGTTGCGCTTGGCAGTGAACTCTTTCAGTATCAGAGTTCTGAGCTTGTGCCTGGAGGAGATGATGGCCTTTGTGGAGGACGAGCCGCCGCCACCGAGAGTGTCGCCCCCGACAAGTATCTGTCCGCCGCCCTTTCCCCAGTCAGGATCCTGGCGCCGAAGCATCTCGAGAGAGGTGAAGGGGGCATCGCAGTTGGAGTTTACGACCCAGACGGGCGTCTCCCTGGCCACTTCTTCCGTGACTGTCACGGTGTCCACGATGCGGGAGCCGTCCGTGCCGAGGACCATCCGGTAGCCGATGTTCGAGGAGGAGTTGTCTCCGGGGTCGAACGTCACGATCGGGAGGGCAGAGCCGTCCCAGTTTTCATGGTATGGCCAGTAGATCTGGTAGCCGGAATTCTGGAGAGCAGAGAGATACTCCTCCGGAGTGGCCGGGGCCTTGGTCTTGAGAGAGGGGGTTTCTTCCTGGGCCGAAGAGAGAAGATGCTCCGCGATGAGCTCTCTCAAGGGCTTGTCGTACTCTTTTCTTGGAGCTTTTGTCACGGACTTTTCCAGCGGTCCGCCGACACCGGTCCCGGGCGATGCGAAAAGGTCGCCCATGGTGTACTCCTCGTCATATCCGTTCTCCGTGGACTCTGCCACGGCGTCCCGGACTTCTCTCATCTGTCCGGCCTCGACGGGAAGGGAGGACAGCAGCTGGGCCACGTCGGACGAGGACAGGACCGGGGGTTCTGTCTTTTCCTCCGTGACAAATTCCGTTTTCTCGCATCCTACGGAAAGGACTGCGACAATCAGGGCAAGAGAGAGTTTTTGCAGTGGTTTCATACAATGTTCCATAGTTCCAGTGTTTTTCCACTGCAAAAAGAAAAAGAAACAGCGGTTTGGCAAAATGCAAACCGCCGTAGCTCGCAACATAGTGCGTATCAATAAGCTACAGAGAACCTACCTGTAGGTCACGAACCTGTTTTTGTCATAAAAGTCCCTGATCACGCTGGACGTTCCGAACCCGGCTTCGGAGAAAAGTGCCTGTGTCTGAGGCCCGAGAAGTTCGTTGATTTCCGCAAACCCGACGCCTCCCTTGGCTAAGTGTTTATTGCTGAGCTCTGCAATTTTCTTGTAGAAAATCAGCGGGTCATTGTCCGGAACGAAGAGGGCAGACGCAGGCTCGTAGCCGAGCACGTTGATCCTCATGTCCTTCTTCTCCGACTCCATGATGTAAGGCGGGTTGCTCGTGATGATGTCGAACTGTCCGAGATCCGGGAAATGCTCCACATCGAGCACATCTGCCTCCACGAACTGAGGCGCTGTGGCTTCAGCCTCCCTGAGCTCCTTGTCGAAATTCTGGCTACGGGCAACATCGAGCGCCGGGCGGGAGATGTCCACTCCCACCACCTGGACTCCGGGCACTGCGAGAGCTATTTTCCATGCCACGCACCCGCTTCCCGTACAGAGGTCAAGCACCCTCACAGGCGAAGCCTTCTTGCCGAATGCCTGTCTCATCCGGATCTCCCGGCCGGCCACGTCCATCGCAAGGCGGGCAAGCATCTCGGTTTCGGGACGCGGAATCAGGGTGTCGGGAGTCACGCGGAATGTAAGTCCATAGAAATCAGCCTTTCCAAGCACATACTGGACAGGTTCGCCCTTTTTCAGCCGCTCCATGGCCTTCTCCAGGTCTTCCTCCTTTCTGGGGTCCACTTCTGTAGCAGGCTCGACAATATGGGTGTAGCTCTGCGTCCCGAGAAGGGAGCTGCAGAGCAGAAGTACAACGCTGCGGGCCTCTTCCTTGGGGTAAAGTCCGGTGAGAGACTCCGCAGCGCCGGAAATGAATTCTGCCAGAAGCATCTACGAATTCTCGATGATTTTCGTGAGCAAATCCGTCATGTCGATGCCTGCGGTGCGGACCATCTTCGGTACCAGAGACGCACTTGTCATTCCGGGGATGTTGTTGACTTCGAGGAAATACAGGCCATCTTCGGCGGCGATATAGTCAACGCGGACGATGCCCTTGCAGCCAAGGTGATGGTAGATCCTGCATGTCGTCTCCCGTACGTTGTCCTCCAGAGACTTCTCGATCGGGGCGGGGCAAAGCTCACGGGAGTGACCGTTGTACTTGGCGTCATAGTCGAAGTACTCGTTCTCGGTGACGATCTCGATCACGGGAAGAGCCTTGATGCTCTCTCCGTCGAACCATGCGGCGCAGGTCAGCTCACGTCCCTTGATGGCTTTCTCGACGATCACGGTGCTGCCCTCGGTGAAGGCGTACTTGATGGCGTCAGGCAGTTCGGATGCTTCCTTGACCTTGGTTATGCCGAAGCTGGAGCCTCCGTCCGTAGGCTTGACAAAAAGCGGAAGGCCGAGCCTGGCAACGGTCTCGCGGGAGAACTCCTCAACGTCCGATCCTTTGCGGACAAAAGCATCGGGAGCGAGCTTTACGCCCTTGAAATCACGTAGATAGCTCTTGCACGAGTATTTGTCGAATACGATTGCGGACACGAAAGCGCTGCAGCTGCTGCACGGGATGCCGAGCATCTCGAAGTAGCCCTGGAGAAGCCCGTTTTCGCCCGGGCGGCCATGCTGCATCACATAGACATAGTCCAGGCGGATTTTCTCGCCGTAGACAGTGACGCTGAAGTCATTGCGGTCCACCTGGGGCCTTGAGCCCTCGGGGAATGTGACCCTCATGGAATCCCTACGGCGCATCGCAACCAGCTCCCATTTCCCGAAGCGGGCGAATACCTCGTAGACATTGTACTTTGTGCCGTCGATGTGGGATGCGGTGAACTCGCCGCTGCGGCAGCTGACTTCCCACTCGGAGGAGTCACTTCCGTAAAAAACAGCAATATTGTTATACTTGGACATGATACCAGTATTTAGTCAAAATAGTACTCTTCAGCCTCTTCCGTCCTTTCCTGGGCATCCTCGTCGCTGCCCGTGCAGCTGAGGTCTATGTCCACTCCCGCAGGAGCCATGAACCTGTCGTTGGCTGATATTCCGCAGGTTCCGTCGGCAAGGACCTTCTTCATGAATATTCCCCAGATCGGCAGGGCCATGTTCGAACCGCTTCCAAGAGCGGTCGACTGGAAGTGCACCTGGCGGTCCTCTCCTCCGACCCAGACGCCTCCGGTGAAGGTCGGCGTGTAGCCGATGAACCATCCGTCGGAGTTGTCGTTGGTCGTTCCGGTCTTTCCGGCAATTTCCCCGGTCAGGCCGTAGACGGAGCGCAGGCGGCTTGCCGTTCCGCTCGTCACGACGCCCTGCATCAGGTTCTCCATGAGGTAGGCCGTGTTCTCCCCGATCGCTTCCCTCTGGCGTGCGGAGAACTCCCCGAGCACGTTGCCCTGGTTGTCCTCGATCCTGGTGACAAATATAGGAGAAACGTACACGCCCCTGGACGGGAAGGTATTGTAGGCTGCAACCATCTCATAGACAGACAAATCCTGGCTTCCTACACAGAGCGCGGGGACCTCATCGATGTGGCTGCCGATGCCCATCTTGCGCATCATCTCGGCCATGGCGTGGGGGCCGAACTGCTTCATCAGGTAGGCGGAGATGTTGTTGGAGGAATGCGTGAGGCCCCACTTCAGGGTGACGGTCTTCCCGATCCATTCTGCCTTGTCCGTACTTCGCGGAGTCCATGTGTCGTTGCCGACGATGAAGGTCTGCGGGACGCAGACTGTCTTGTCGCAGGGGGTCATGCCCTCCTGCATCGCGAGGGTGTAGAGGAAGGGCTTTATCGTGGATCCGACCTGCCTCTTGCCCTGGCCCACGTTGTCATACTTGAAGTAGCGGTAGTTCGGGCCGCCGACATATGCCAGTACGTGGCCGGTCGTCGGCTCCATCGCAACGAATGCGGCGCGGAGGATGGACTTGTAGTAGCGGATCGAGTCATCCGGGGTCATGGTCGTGTCCCTGTAGCCGGGCTTGTCCCACGTGAAGATCCTCATTTCCACGGGCTTGGAGAAGGACGCGAGGATTTCCTTGTCGGACAGTCCGTCGCGCTTTCCCATGCGCCAGCGGTCGCTCCAGCGGCGGGCCTGCTGCATGAGGCGGACAACGGTAGCGGAGTCTACATCGTTGGAGAACGGGCGGTTGCGCTTGTACTTGAGATCTTTCCAGAAGCTCTTCTGGAGATTCTTTCCAAGGTGCTCAGCCACAGCCTCTTCCGCAAACTTCTGCATCTTGTAGTTTATCGTGGTGTAGATCCTGAGCCCGTCCCTGTCGAGGTCGTAGCGCGACCCGTCGGGCTTGTGGTTCTTGTTAAGCCAGCCGTAGAACTGGTCGTCCGCCCAGAGGAGGGAGTCGGCCCTGTAGTCTTCGACGAAGGTGTACTGCGAGCGCTTGGGCTTTTCCTCGTTCATGTACCTGCGGAGCATGTCCCTGAAATAAGGTGCCATGCCTGCATTGTGGTCCTGCACCTGATAGTCCAGCGTGATCGGAATCTGGCTGATGCTGTCTCTCTCGTGCTTTGTCAGGTATCCCGCCTTTTCCATCTGGCTGATCACGAAGTTCCTGCGTACCAGGGCCTTGTCCGGATGGAGTTCGGGGTTGTAGCGAGTGGGCTTGTTTATCATGCCCACGAGGGTGGCGCTCTCCTCGACCGTCAGATCGGAGGGCAGCTTGGCGAAGAATGTCTCGCTGGCCGCCTTGACGCCGTAGGCATTGCTGCCGAAGAAGACGGCGTTCAGGTACATGTCCACGATCTCCTCCTTGGTGTAGTTGCGCTCGAGCTTCACTGCAGTGATCCACTCCTTCAGCTTTGTCCAGACCATCTTGACCTTGGACCAGCCGGGCACCTTGCTCGACATGTCCGTCCTCGGGTACAGGGTCTTGGCCAGCTGCTGGGTTATGGTGCTGCCTCCTCCCTGGCTCGAGTTGCCCATCAGGATTGTCCTGAAGAAGACACGGCCCAGAGAGCGGAAGTCCACTCCGGAGTGCTTGTAGAAGCGCTTGTCCTCGGTGGCGACAGCAGCTTCGACAAGGCTCTCGGCGAGCTCGTCGTAGCTGACGTATGAGCGGTTCTCGATATGGAAAGTGGAGAGGGTCTCGCCGTCCGTGGCTATCAGTTCCGTCGCAAGCTTGCTGTCAGGGTTCTCCAGCTCCTCGAACGAGGGGATGTCGGCGAACGCCCAGACCAGGAAAAGCATGCAGAAAAGGAAAGCTATCGGGAGCAAAACGATGATCCAGAACCATTTGACTATTTTCTTTCTCGTGCTTATCGTCATCTCGGAAATTTTTTATGAAAATATATTTTCATAGTCATCCATGAGAAGACAAAAATAGCCATAAAATTTGGAAAAGTGGGCAGAAAGTAGCTTACTTTGCACGCCCAAAACGAAAAACAGACATATATAGAATGGATCAGAATCTCGTAATCGTCGAGTCTCCTGCGAAAGCAGTCACAATTCAGAAATTTCTCGGAAAGGGATATACCGTCAAGCCAAGCTTCGGGCATATCCGTGACCTGCAGGACAAGAAGCTCGGAGTCGATGTCAAGAACGGTTTCGCTCCGGAGTACATCATCCCGGCGGACAAGAAGAAGGTTGTTGCGGAACTGAAGAAGCTCGCCGACAAGGCAGAAGCCGTCTGGCTCGCGTCCGATGAGGACCGCGAGGGAGAGGCCATCTCGTGGCACCTTTCCCAGGTGCTCGGGCTGGATCCCGCAAGCACCCGCAGGATTGTCTTCCACGAAATCACGAAGGATGCCATAGAGCATGCCATCGAAAATCCCAGGACCATAGACATGAACCTCGTCGACGCCCAGCAGGCCAGGAGGGTGCTGGACCGTCTCGTTGGATTCGAGCTGTCCCCGATCCTCTGGAGGAAGATCCAGCCGAAGCTTTCCGCCGGAAGGGTACAGAGCGTCGCGCTGCGTCTGGTCACGGACCGGGAGAAGGAAATCATGGCCTTCAAGAAAGAGCAGTACTACAAGGTGGACGCCTTGTTCAATCCGGAAGGAACGCCAGCCTCAACGAAGGTGAAGGCGACGCTGGACAAGAAGTTCAAGGGTATCGAGGAGGCGCGCAAGTTCCTGGAGGACAGCAAGGGAGCCACTTTCACGATCTCTTCTCTCGACAAGAAGGAGGGAACCCGCACGCCGGGGGCGCCTTTCACCACCTCCACTCTCCAGCAGGAGGCGGCAAGAGTCCTGCACTTCCCCGTCAGCATGACCATGAGAGTAGCCCAGACGCTTTATGAGCGAGGCCTCATAACCTACCTGCGAACCGACACGACGAACCTGTCTTCCCTGGCGCTCGGGACGACGAAGAAATACATCACCGAGACATTCGGGGCAGGGTACTCGAAGACACGCCAGTACCATACCCGCTCGAAGGGGGCGCAGGAGGCTCATGAGGCCATCCGCCCGACATTCGTCTCCAACACGGAGATCGAGGGCACAGCACAGGAGCAGAAGCTCTACAGGCTGATATGGAGGCGCACGGTGGCCTGCCAGATGGCGGACGCGAGGGTACTCTCGACGAAGATCAGCATCTGCTCGGACAGAAGAAGCGAGAAATTCGCCGCCGGAGCGACACAGGTGCTCTTCGACGGGTTCATGAAGGTCTATGATTCCGGAGACCAGAAGGAAGATGCGCTCCTGCCGGAACTCAGCGAGGGACAGAAGATGAACGAGAAGGGATTCAGCGCCGAGTGCTCGTTCACGGCACCCCCTGCACGCTATTCCGAGGCGACCCTCGTCAAGAAGCTCGAGGAGCTCGGAATCGGCCGTCCTTCGACCTATGCCCCGACAATCAGCACCCTGACAACAGGCCGTGGATACATCGTCAAGGGCAACAAGGAGGGAGAGAGTGTCCCTGTCACGAACCTCAGGATGAAGGGCGGGGTTGTCTCCGAGGAAACCGCCACTGTAGTGGTCGGAGCGGAGAAGGGGAAACTCCTGCCTCAGGAGATCGGCATGATCGTCAGCGACTACCTCGTGAAGAATTTCGGGGAGGTCATGGACTACAACTTCACAGCCGACGTGGAGAAGGATTTCGACGAGATTGCCGAGGGGAAGAAAAAGTGGAACGATGTCATCTCCGTGTTCTACACGCCTTTCCACAAGAGAGTCTCCGAGGTGCTCGAGGACAAGCACTACAGCCATGTCGAGAGGGTCATCGGAACGGATCCCACGGACGGGCAGCAGATCGTGGCGAAATTCGGCCAGTACGGGCCTTATGTCCAGAAAGGCGAAGGGGAAAACCGGAAGTATGCTTCCCTTTCCAACGGCCAGCTGATCGAGAATCTGACGCTCGAGGACGCCATGAAACTATTCTCCCTGCCCCGCACGGTCGGAACTATCGACGGAGTGGACGTCATCGCCACGAAGGGACGTTTCGGGCCATATCTCAAGTTCGGGGACGTCAATGTCTCGATCCCGAGGGGGACAGATCCCATGACCATTACGCTGGAGCAGTGCAAGGGACTGATCGCGAAAAAGAACGGGAAGAAGAACGACATCATCTCCGAGTTCGGAGACATCCAGGTCATCTCCGGCCGCTACGGCCCCTACATCAAGTATTCAGGGTCGAACTACAAGATTCCGAAAGACACGGATGCGGAAAATCTGACCGAGGAGCAGTGCAAGGAAATCATAGCGGATTCCAAGCCCACGCAACGTAGAAGGTCATTTAAAAAGCCTGCGACAAAGAAATAGAAAGAAACTTTTTTCGGTTAAAAGTATAATTTCTTAATATTTTGTTTATTTTTGTACTTATACAAACTTACAAAGTACAATCTTGGACAATTATCGCATCGACCAGACCGACCAGAAGATCCTTTCCTTCCTGACCAAGGACGCCAGGATGCCGTATCTCGAGATAGCGCGCGAGTGCGGCGTCTCCGGCGCAGCAATCCACCAGAGGGTAAAGAAGCTGGAAAACAACGGGGTTATTCTCGGGTCAAGGCTCCTCGTAAAGCCCCAGGCACTGGGCCTCAACGTATGTGCCTTTGTCAGCATCTCTCTCTCCGAGGCCAACAAGTACAACGAAGTCGTGGCGCACCTGAAAGAGATTCCCGAGATTGTGGAGTGTCATTTCATAACCGGAAAGTATGCCCTGCTCGTCAAGCTCTACTGTCTCGACAATGAGCATCTGATGAATGTGCTGCTCAACACTATACAGAAGATTCCCTACATCCTCGCCACTGACACGATGATTTCCCTCGACGAGGCAATCAACCGTCAGATCTGGGTCAAGGAGTTCAAGAATACAACTTTCCAGAAATTCTAGAGTTTCCTGATAGCTTCCGCGAGGGCGAGGTCCTCCGGAGTAGTTATCTTGATATTGAGCCTCTCCCCTGGCCACCAGGAGAGAGGTATTCCTTTTGCCGCAGCCACAGACGCGTCGTCCGTGAACGCCGTGTCATAAGGCTGGGAATACATTTCGCGGAGGTCTTCAGAGAGGAACATCTGCGGGGTCTGGGCCTTGAAGACTTCGCTTCTGTCGAGCGTCTGCCCGGGGATCTCGGAAAGTTCCCCTTCGGGAGAACGCCGAAGCAGCTTGAGGGTGTCCGTGGAAGGGGTCACGGGGATCAGCGCACGGCGTGAGCCCATTGCCTCGAACATTTCCCTTATCATCTTGACACTCAGCAGGGGACGCACCCCGTCATGGATGGCCACGACGGCCCCGTCCGGGATCTTCGCTACGGCGTTGCGGACAGAGTGGAAACGGGTAACTCCTCCGCAGACGATGGTCTGCCGAGCCATGAAGGCGTTCTCCAGGCAATATTTCTTCCAGCGCTCGATGTTGTCCTCCGGCAGCACGGTCACGATCCGGATTCCGGGGACAGCTTCGATGAACTTTTCCAGCGTAAGCCGGAGAATGGGCTTTCCTCCGATCTCGAGAAACTGTTTCGGTATCCCCGCTCCCATGCGCGTCCCGCGCCCCCCGGCTACAGCGACCAGATAATATGTTCTCCCTTCCATCATTTTATATTTGGACAAAATTAAGAATTTTTCGTATTTTTACGCGTTATGACAGAACATCGGTAACGAAAGAGAGACTTCAATGGCGTTTTCATTTTTGACACAGGAACTTGCGATTGACCTCGGCACCGCCAACACGGTGATTTTCCAGAACGACGAGATCGTGCTGGACGAACCGAGCATCGTCGCAATCGACAATAATACTGGGAAATGCATCGCCCTCGGCCAGAAGGCGAAACTGATGCACGAGAAGGTCAATCCCGGCCTGAAGACCATCCGTCCCCTCAAGGACGGTGTCATCGCAGACTTCAATGCTGCCGAGATGATGATCCGCGGGTTCATCAAGCAGGTGAACAGCAAGCACCGCTCCCTCTTCACCCCCAACCTCAAGATCGTAGTGGGCATTCCTTCCGGTAGTACCGAGGTCGAGATCCGCGCCGTGCGCGATTCGTCCGAGCATGCGGGAGGAAGGGACGTGTACCTGATCTATGAGCCTATGGCAGCTGCCCTGGGCATCGGGCTGGACGTGGAGGCTCCGAAGGGCAACATGGTTGTCGACATCGGAGGCGGTACCGCTGAGATTGCGGTCATTTCCCTGGGCGGTATCGTAGTACAGGAGAGCATAAAGACTGCGGGAGACGAGTTCACGTCCGACATCCAGTACTATCTCCGCCAGCAGCACAACATCAAGGTCGGAGAGATTACCGCGGAGAAGATAAAGATTGCAGTGGGCGCGGTCATTCCGGAGCTTGACGACGGGCCGGAGCCCTTCATCGTACGCGGACCGAATCTCATGACAGCGCATCCCGTGGAGGCCAAGATAACCTACGAGGAGATTGCTCACTGCCTCGACAAGAGCGTGACAAAGATCGAGTCTTCGATCCTCCATGTGCTCGAGCAGACTCCTCCCGAACTGTACTCCGACATCGTAGAGAACGGAATCTACCTTTCCGGAGGCGGAGCGCTTCTGCGTGGCATCGCGAAGAGATTCTCCGACAAGGTCAACATTCCTTTCCACGTAGCCGAGGATCCTCTCCGTGCAGTGGCAAGGGGCACATGCATAGCTCTCAAGAACGTAAACAACTACTCGTTCCTGATGCGATAGCCTTATGGGCGGGACGGGCAACAAAATAACTCGTACCATCATCAATGCGGCAATCTTCATTCTCATGGAGGTTGCCGCGTTGGAATTGCTGGCCTCCCGTGGGACGGTCCAGAACTTCTTCATATCGAGGGCGGTACACACCTTCATGGCAAAGGCGTGGGGTGTGGAGGAGGACATCCGGTCCTATTTCATGCTCTCGCGGGTGAATGATTCGCTCGCCCTCGAAAATCTCGACCTGAGACGGCGGCTTTCCGCGCTGGAGGCGCTGGAAGACAGGCCCGGAAGGGATTCTCTTTTCGCAGGCCTCTCCGACGGGTTCACGTACACGCCTGCCAAGATTGTGAAGATGAGCCGGAACAAGCAGCACAACTACATGATCCTCGACAAAGGAAGCCGCGACGGGGTCCGCACCAGGACCGGGGTCGTGACTCCCGATGGAGTTGTGGGGATTGTCGATGCCGTGGGGAAGAAATATTCTTTCGCCGTGTCGATGATGAACACGGACCTGAGCGTCAGCGCGAGGATAGGGGTCGACGGGGCCGTGGGACCGCTGAGGTGGGACGGGAAGACCAAGGACGGCGCCGTGCTGGAGGAGATCTCGCTCCAGTACAAGTTCGCCCAGGGAGACACCGTCTACACCAGCGGATTCTCTTCCCTCTTCCCTGCCGGCATCCCGCTAGGAACAGTGGAGGATTCCCGCATCGTGAATGGTGCAACTTATTATGTGTCAGTGCGTCTGATGCAGGACTATTACAGGTTGCGGTGGGTATCGCTTGTCAGGAATGAGGGTGAGGATGAGATCGAACAGCTCGAAAAGATGGAGGAGGACAAGAGATGAGACAGAACTACACCGTGCTGTTCCTGCTGCTGCTCGTGGCGCAGATCCTGATCAGCGACTTCTTCAATTTCTTCCCGTATGTCACCCTGTCGATCCTTCCGGTGATGATACTGTGCCTTCCGCCCAGCCGCAACACGACAGCCGCAATGTTCATAGCATTCGCTTCCGGCCTGGCCGTGGATTTCCTCGCCGAGGGTCTGCCCGGGCTCAACGCACTGGCGCTGGTTCCCGTGGCGCTCTGCCGCAACGGGATAGTCCGCTTCGTGTTCGGGCAGGAGGCCCGCGATACCGGCGGAGACAAGGCTTTCTTTGCCATTGTGCTGGCGCAGAGCCTTTTCCTCTTGATCTATATCTGGGCTGACGGAGGAGCGGCGCACACTCTCGTCTTCAATCTGATCCGCTTCGCCTGCTCGCTGCTTGCCGGTTCTCTCCTTTCGCTTGTGATTGCCAACATGATAACCCCCGGGGACAAAGGAAGATGGAGCTGAACCGCACAAACAAGCTGCTTGCCGGACTCGTCGTGGCCGCGCTGATCCTGCTTGCGAAGCTGTTTTCCATCCAGATTCTGGACGACAGCTACAAGGAGGATGCGTCGAACAACTCGATGGTCTACGACATCATCTACCCCACCCGCGGGGTCATCTATGACCGCAACGGGAAGATCCTGGTAGGCAACAAGGTAGCCTACGACATTCTTGTCCGTCCGAAAGAGGTCCAGCCTTTCGATACGCTGCTTCTGGCGGACGTCCTGGATGTCGATCCGGCTTTCATCCGCTCGAAGATGGCGGAATACCGCCGCAACCGCAGGAGGATCGGCTACCAGTCCATGACCATGCTGAAGCTGGTTCCGGCGGAGACCTACATGAAGTTCGCGGAAGTGCAGTACCAGTTCCCGGGATTCAGGGGACAGGCCAGGAGCATCCGCGACTACCCCTTCGATGCGGGAGGAAATCTGCTGGGCTATGTGTCGGAAGTGGACGCGGACTACATCAAACGGCACCACGGCGAGTACCGCCCCGGCGACTATGCAGGGAAAACGGGCATAGAGGCGGCGAGGGAGGCTGACCTGAAGGGAGAGAAAGGCTACCACATCTACCTGCGCAATTCCCTGAACCAGATCCAGACGCGCTACAAGGACGGGGCGGAGGACAAGGAGGCGATTCCGGGAAAGGACATCGTCACCACGATCGACGCCGATCTCCAGCAATACGGCCAGAAGCTGATGCAGAACAAGGTCGGGAGCCTTGTGGCCATAGAGCCTTCGACGGGAGAAATCCTGGCTCTGGTCTCCAGCCCCGGAATCAGCGTGGACATGCTTTCCGACATCGGGGCACATTATGGCGAGATCATGTCCGACCCCAACAGGCCGATGTTCAACCGTGCTGTCCAGGCGTCCTATCCCCCGGGGTCGGTGTTCAAGCTGGTCAACGGGCTGATAGGGCTGGAGGAAGGGGTGCTGAAGCCGTCGGATGCATATCCGTGCAACCATGGCTACCGCTACGGCGGAAACCACAAGCTCGGATGCCACGGACACCGTTCTCCGCTCGTGCTGGAGGATGCGATAATGATGTCCTGCAACGGCTACTTCTGCTACGTGCTGAAGAACATTCTGGAGAACAAGAAATATCCCGACATAGAGGCGGCTCTCGATGCATGGCGCGACTATGTCATGAGCTTCGGCTTCGGCCATCCGCTCGGGAGCGATTTCCCGGCAGAACTGGGAGGCAACATCCCCACCTCGAAATACTACGACAAGCTCTACGGCAAGGGCGGGTGGCGTTTCACGACGGTGGTTTCCCTCTCCATCGGGCAGGGCGAGATCGGCGTCACGCCGCTGCAGATTGCCAATCTCAGCGCCACAGTGGCGAACAGGGGCTGGTACAAGATACCCCACATCATCAAGGACAGCGAGGGCATCCAGATAGACCCGAAATACAAGGAAAGGCAGTATACCAAGGTGGACACCAGCCACTTCTACGAGGTAATCGGGGGAATGTGGAAGGCTGTCAATGCCGGATACGGGTCCGGCGGAACGGCGTCGATAGCCCATGTCGACAGTCTCGACATCTGCGGGAAGACAGGAACGGCCCAGAACCCCCGCGGAGCGGACAATTCGGTTTTCATCTGTTTTGCGCCGAAGGACAATCCGAAGATTGCAGTGGCGGCATACATGGAGAATGCGGGATTCGGGGCTACGTGGTCGGCACCTGCGGCGTCACTGATGATAGAGAAGTACCTCAACGGGGAGATCAGCGAGAGCCGCAAACCTCTGGAACAGAGGATGTTCGAAGGCAATCTGATGAACAGGGTCAAAGGATATTAGCGATGGTCAGGCTACAGAATACGGAGCGTTCGATGCGCCAGTCTCTCGACTGGGGCCTCGTGGCCATATACCTTGCCCTTGTCCTCTTCGGATGGATCAACATCTACGCTTCTGTCCAGGCGGAAGAGCCGTCGGGGATCCTCGACATGAGTGTCAGGAGCGGAAAGCAGTTCATCTGGATACTGACCGCGTTCGGGCTCGGCGCGCTCATCGTGTTCGTGATCCCGCCCCGGTTCTGGGAAAGCGCCGCGCTGCCCATGTACCTCGGCGTGATGTGCCTTCTTGTCGGAGTGATCTTCCTGGGAATCGAGGTGAAGGGCTCCCGGTCATGGTTTGAATTCGGTCCTGTGCGGTTCCAGCCGGCAGAAATCTCGAAGATCACCACGTCGCTCCTGCTGGCTCTCGTCATGAGCCAGAGCAGCTTCAGGCTGCGCAAGATGCGGGATTTCATCATCGCCGCGTCGGTCGTCGGCATTCCGATGCTGGTGATCCTGGCGGAGAGCGAGACCGGTTCCGCGCTCGTATACCTGGGGTTCATGTTCATGTTCTTCCGCGAGGGGATGAGCGGGTGGGTCCTGACGCTCGTGGGTCTGGCGATCGTGCTGTTCATAGTGACGATGACAGTGTCTTCTTTCGTCTCCGTCCTGGTGCTCGCCGGCTGCATCGCAGTCTTCATAGGCGCCCACTCCGGAAGGCTGTGGAGCTGGCTCCTTCCTGCCGCCCTTGTCATCGCAGCCCTGTCCTTCCTCCCCAGGCTGCTGGGGCTCTTCCCGGAAGGCAGCTTCATGGCTGGGCTCAATCCAGCCTACATCGTGGCAGGAGCTGCGATTCTGAGCCTTCCGTCTTTCCTCTGGAAGGCCTACAGGGAGAAAGACAATTTCCTCGCGCTCAGCACCCTGGCCTTTGTTGCCGGACTCATCATGGTCTTTTCCACTGATTTCATCTTCAACAACGTCCTGCAGGATCACCAGAGAAGCCGTATCGAGGTGCTCCTCGGGATGAAGGAGGATCCAATGGGAGTGGGCTACAATGTCAACCAGAGCATGATAGCCATCGGTTCCGGCGGGCTCGTCGGCAAAGGTTTCCTCCACGGGACCCAGACGGCCTACGGTTTCGTGCCGGAGCAGAGCACGGATTTCATATTCTGCACGGTCGGAGAGGAATGGGGCTTCCTGGGCTGCCTTCTTGTCATCGGGCTGTACGTGATGATGATATGGAAAATCGTCCGGGATGCGGAACACGGCAGGAGCGGATTCACGAGGATCTACGGCTACTGCGTGGCCGGGATGCTGTTCATGCACCTCATAATCAACGTCGGGATGACGGTCGGGCTGATGCCTGTAATCGGCATCCCGCTGCCGCTGATGAGCTACGGGGGCTCGTCTCTCTGGGCTTTTACGATCCTGATATTCATTTTCATAGCGCTCGACCGTGACGAAAAGAAATATTTTTGATAATTTTATAGGACTTTAACCAACCACAACCACATCACATGAAAAAGACCCT
>CAYTXA010000006.1:0-15347 GCA_964440865.1 uncultured Muribaculaceae bacterium
GTTGTTGAACATGAACGGAAGTTCCATTCCATGGCTTGCGCCGAGGGCGTTGCTCTCCGGTCTCCAGTTGAAGTAGTACAGCCATACGGGCGCACCGCCTTCCTTGTTGCTCTTGGCGGTTGCATGGCGTACCGCTGCAGGACGGCACTGGTCGTCGATGTAGAGCATGTCGTATGCGCCGAGGTCCGGGAAGTCTTTCCTGAAGGCGGCGGCAAATGCCTCAGCCTTCTCCTTGCCCATACGCTCCGTGAGCTTCGCCATAACTTCAGCCTCGGGAACGGTCTTGTCCACATCGTAGTGGAACTCATGGAAGTTCGAGCCGACCATGAGAGGAACGTCACTGCTGACTTCCGGAGAATTGGCGTCGTAGGGCTGCTGCACGATGGACTTCCCGTCCACAACGGGAGAAGCACCCGGCATGCGGATGACTCCCTTGGGAGCAGAAGCCGCGAGCTTGCGGTCTGCAGCCTGCCCTGCAGCTACGATTTCGTCGTAGGAGCAGTCCTGGATCTTGTCGATCGTGGCGGCATTCAGTCCGAGAGCTTCCACGAGAGCCCTGGCATAAGCCTCGCCCTGCTCGGGTTCATGGATCGGGAAAAGCGAGCCGCTCTGGACTATGGCCCTCTGGAACAGGCCCTTGGCTGCAGGCATGCACAGAAGAGTGGAAACCTTTCCGCCGCCGCCCGACTGTCCGGCGATTGTGACCTGGGACGGATCTCCGCCGAATTTCGCGATGTTGTCGCGTACCCATTCGAGCACCTTCACGATGTCCTTCAGTCCGAGGTTCACGGAATTGGCGTACTTTCCGCCGAAGCAGGAAAGGTCGAGGAATCCGAGGTCGTTCAGGCGATGGTTGAAGTTGACGACCACGATGTCGCCCTTCTTGGCGAGGGAGTAGCCCTCGTAGCAGGGAAGGTCATGGCCCGAGCCGCCGGCCCATCCGCCGCCGTGGCACCACACGAAGACAGGACGTTTCTTGCCGTCATTTATGCCCGGAGTCCAGACGTTGAGGACGAAGCAGTTCTTCTCGTCCATGGGCTCGATCACGAAGTTGTTGCCCCATGTATAGTCGGTCTGGGACGAGGCCTCGTTCCAGCGCAGGTTCTCTCCCTGCGGAGCCTGAGGTCCATAGACTTTGCACTGGCGGACTTCCGTCCAGGGATCCGGGGCCTGGGGTTCCATGAACCTTTCGGCCTTGGCGTAGGGAATGCCCTTGAACGTGTAGACAGTACCGTCGCGGTATCCCTCGACGGGGCCGTAGGTTGTCGTGACCTGGGTCTCCGGACCGGCCGTGATCTCACCCCTCTCGTCGGAGGAAACCATGGTCTTCGAAGAAGTCCCTGCGCACCCGGAGACGACTCCGAGGCTCAGGGCAAGGACACTACTCAGCGTGAAGAACTTTCTGGATATCATCGTCAAGATGGTTATGGACTGCTGATACATTGTCGATTACCATGGTAGGAGCGTCGGCGTCGTCGTAGGCGGGCCACTCGGGCAGGCCAGCTGCAGAAGGCTTTCCGGTCTTGATGAAGCTGATCCATGCGTCTGCAACGGTATCCTGCAGCTTGACTGCGTCAGCGCTTGCGCCGGTCATCTCCCTCTGGAGGGCAACATTGTGGAACATGAACGGAAGTTCCATTCCATGGCTTGCTCCGAGCACATTGCTCTGGGGTCTCCAGTTGAAGAGATATACGTAGGCGGGAGCGCCGCCCTGCTGGCTCTTGAGGGATGCCTGCTGGATGGCTCCGGGACGGAACAGGTCGTCCATGTAGACCATGTTGTATGCGCCCATTTCGGGATAGTCTTTCTTGAAGGCTTCGGCATATGCCGCTGCCTTCTCCTCGCCATAGCGCTGCGTCAGCATCTCGAGGACCTTTTCCTCGGAAAGGCTGGAGTCGACATTGAACGAGAACTCGTTGAAGTTGGAGCCGATAAGGAGAGGAACATCCTTGCTCTCTTCGGGAGCTGCGGTCTCGAAAGGCTGGGAAGTGATGATCTTGCCGTCTACGACAGGGCCCTCGATGAAGGCTCCCCTGCCCTGCTTCATTCCGGACTCCTTAGCAAAGCGTACGGAAGCTCTCCTTTCAGCGGCGATGAGCTCGTCGTAGGAAGCCGTGGCAAGCTTGTCCTCGCCCACTTCCTTGACAAAGTCAAGCCCGAACTTCTGGGAAAGGGCTGGGTCGGAGAAGTGGAATGCGGAGCCGCTCTGGATCACGGCACCACTGAAAAGTCCTTTGGCAGAGGGCATTGCGAGAAGCGCAGTAACCTTTCCGCCGCCACCGGACTGGCCGGCGATGGTAACCCTGGAGGGGTCGCCTCCGAACTTGGAGATATTTTTCTTGACCCACTCGAGGGCCTTGACGATATCCTGCATTCCGAGGTTGACGGACTCGGCATATTTTCCGCCCAGACCGCTGAGGTCGAGGTATCCGAGGGCATTGAGCCTGTGGTTGAGGTTGACGACTACGATGTCGCCATACTCAGCGAGGGCACGTCCCTCGTAGCAGGGAAGGTCATGGCCGGAGCCGGACGAGAATCCGCCGCCATGGATCCATACGAATACGGGGCGCTTTGCGTCGTCAAGTCCTGGAGTCCAGACGTTCAGCACCTGGCAGTGCTGCTCGTCCATGGGCTCCATCACGAACTGGTTTCCGAAGGAGTAGTCGGTCTGGCCTGCGGCCTCGTTCCAGCGCAGGTTTTCCCCCTGCGGGGCCTTCGGGCCGTAGAGCTTTGCCATGCGGACTCCGTCGAAATGTTCGGGATCCTGCGGAGGCATGAACCTTTCGCTGCGGGCATAGCTTATGCCCCTGAACGTGTAGATGCCTGCATCCCAGAAACCCTCATATGTTCCGGCTGTTGTCTGGACCTGGGTCTCGGGGCCAGCCTTGACTGCAAATGCGTCGGCAGATGCAGACGATCCGTTTCCGGAGCCGCAGCCAGCCAGAAGCATGGCTGCGACCGGAAGTATGGAAAGACAAAGCTTATTCATGGCTGTTTGCGATTTCAAGAAGTTCCTTGTCGTAGTTGTGACCGATCTTCGACACGTCGTCGAGGATCATGGTTGCGCCGTTGTCGGTGTCATAGGGCTCCCACTCGGGAAGTCCGGCAGCGGACGGAACGCCGGTCTTGATGTAGGAGATCCATGCATCTGCGACCTTCTGCTGGAATGCGTAGGCGCGGTCCGTGGATCCGGTCATCTCCCTTTCGAGGTCGACGTTGTTGAACATGAACGGAAGCTCCATTCCGTGGCTTGCACCGAGGGCATTGACCTTCGGCCTCCAGTTGAAGAGGTATACATAGGCCTTCGCGCCGTTCTGGTTGTACTTGGACGCTGCCTGCTGGAGAGCGCGGTAGCGGGCGGAAGTGTCGATGTAGAGCATGTCGGTAGGATCAGCATCGGGATAGGCCTTGTCGAAGGCTGCTACGAAAGATGCTGCCTTTTCCTTGCCCATGCGCTTTTCGAGCTCGGCTACGACCTGCTCGCGGGTCATGCTGCCGGTCTTCATGTCGAAGTTGAATTCGTTGAAGTTGGTGCCGATCAGCATGGTGACGTCCTTGCTTTCGGCGGGAGCGTCAGGAGCGAACGGCTGGCAGTCAATAACATAACCATCTTCGGTGGGACCGAATCCGAACATTCTCCTGTTGGAGGCGCCGGACTCCTCGGCAACCTTTGCGGCAGCCTTGTTTCCGGCCTCCACGAGCTCGTCATAGGTGAACTTGCTGAAGTCTGCATTTGCGGAAGGAGTGAGGCCGAGCTGACGTACGACCTCGAGTCCGAGCTTCTGGGAGATTTCCTTCTTGCCGGTTCCCAGACCGGAGCCGCTCTGGACGGTGACTCTCTGGAAGAGACCCTTCGCAGAAGGCATTGCCATGAGGGTGGAAACCTTTCCGCCGCCGCCGGACTGGCCGCCGACAGTTACCTGGGCGGGATCTCCGCCGAACTTCTCGATGTTCTTGTGGATCCACTCGAGAGCCTTCACGATATCCTGCTGGCCGAGGTTGACGGAATGTTCATACTTTCCGCCGAGGGCTGTGAGGTCTATGTATCCGAGAATGTTGAGACGGTGGTTGAGGTTGACAACAACGATGTCGCCCTTCTTCGCAAGGGAATATCCCTCGTAGCAGGGAAGGTCATGTCCGGAACCGCCCATGTATCCGCCGCCGTGGCACCATACGAAGACGGGACGCTTCTTCCCGTCGTTGATGCCCGGAGTCCATACGTTGAGCACGAGGCAGCCCTTCTCGTCCATCGGCTCGATCACGAAGTTGTTGCCGAAGGAGTAGTCGGTCTGGGTGGACTCGTAGTTATAGTTCAGGGTCTCGGACTGGGGAGCCTGAGGGCCATAGAGCTTGGCCATGCGGACGCCTTCGAACGAGTCGGGATCCTGGGGAGGCATGAACCTGTCGGCCTTTGCATACTGGATACCCTTGAAGGTGTAGATGGTTCCGTCAAGATAGCCCTCGACGGTTCCATATGTCGTCTGGACCTGTGTCTCGGGACCAGCCGTGATGGGACGGATTTCTTCCTGCCCTTCGGCAGGAGCCTTTGCCGTTCCCTGGGCGCAGCCGGCTGCGACGAGCATGGCTGCAAGGAGATAGAACGTCTTTTTCATGGTTATATAAGTTGTCTTATCTGTTGGCTATTTCAAGTAGTTCAGTGTCAAGGTTATGCTCGAGAGTGCAGGCATCGTCCAGCACCATCATCGGACGGGTCTCTACGTTGTAGGGTTCCCATTCGGGCATTCCCTCTGCCGCGGGCTTTCCGGTCTTGATGAAGGAGAGCCATGCGTCGGATATGATCTTCTCGAGAGCATATGCCCTTTCCTCTCCGCCGGTCATCTCCCTCTGGAGGGCGACGTTGTTGAACATGAACGGAAGCTCCATTCCGTGGCTTGCCGCAAGGACATTGACATTCGGACGCCAGTTGAAGAGATACTGGTATGCGTTTGCGCCGCCCTGGAGAGCCTTTGCCTCAGCCTGCTTCATGGAATTGGTGCGGAAGGAGATGTCCATGTAGAGCATGTCCGCTGCGGGAAGCTTCGGGAATGTCTTCTCGAAGCACTTCACGAATTCGGATGCCTTCTCGGTTCCCATGCGGTTTCCGAGCTCGGCGATGACCTTGTCGCGGGGAAGAGTCTCGTCCACGGCGAAGGAGAACTCATTGAAGTTCGTGCCGATGAGGAGCGGGACATCCTTGCTCACTGCCGGAGCGACCGGGTCGAACGGATGGTCGGGCACGATCTCGCCGTCAGCGACGGGGCCTGCGCCATAGCGTGCGCCCTTGCCGAATACGCGGGGACCGTTTCCGCCGAGAGCATCAGCAGCCCTGCGGCTCGCGTCCACGAGCTCATCGTAGGTGAACTTGCTGAAATCGGCGTTCGGGCCGGGAGCAACTCCGAGCTGACGCACGAATTCAGCGGCATATTTCTCTGCATTGGCCTTCTCGCCGATACGGAGAGTGGATCCGCTCTGGATCACTGCCTGGCTGAAGAGACCCTTTGCGGAGGGCATGCTCAGCAGGACGGAAACCTTTCCGCCGCCGCCGGACTGGCCGCCGATGGTCACGCGGGAGGGATCACCTCCGAACTTGGCGATATTGTTATGGATCCATTCGAGGGCCTTCACGAGGTCCTGCATTCCGAGGTTGACGGACTTGGAATACTTTCCGCCGAGAGCGGTAAGGTCCATGTAGCCAAGGACATTGAGCCTATGGTTGAGATTCACTACTACGATATCGCCTTTCTCTGCGAGGGAACGTCCCTCGTAGCAGGGAAGGTCATGGCCGGATCCAGTGGAGAATCCGCCGCCATGGATCCATACGAAAACGGGGCGTTTGCCGTTGTCAAGACCCTTAGTCCAAACATTGAGGACAAGGCAGCCCTTCTCGTCCATGGGTTCCATGACAAAGTTGTTGCCGAATCCATAGTCGGTCTGGCTGTTGGCCTCGTTCCAGCGGAGAGTCTCGCTCTGCGGAGCCTTTGGTCCATAGAGCTTTGCCATGCGTACTCCCTCGAACTTGTCAGGATCCTGCGGAGGCATGAACCTTTCCGCCTTTGCATACTGGATTCCCCTGAACGTGTACACGTCTCCGTCAAGGAAACCTTCATAGGTGCCAGCAGTCGTTGTCACCTGTGTTTCCGGGCCAGCAGTGATGGCCCCGGGATGCGGCTCCAGCTGGGCGGAAGACTGCCCCGCAGCGTTGCTGCAACCCGCTATGACGACAGCTGCCGCCATAAGAGCTATAACATTTCTCCTCATATCTATAGGTTTTTAGACTTCATTTCCCATCCGGGGAACCCATCGGTCTTGCAGTCGCGGAACAGGGCCGCATTGTCCGTTCCCTTGAACTGCCAGTCGAGCCAGCGTTCTGCCATCCTGGCGAAGGATCCGCCATATTTCTCGGCAAATGTACCCATATGCCCGCCGCCTACAAGGTTGGCGAATGCAACGGGCGTCCCCTCCGGCATGTTGTCGTAGTCGAGAAGGGCATTCTTGTAGGCAATGTCCGGCTCGCCGCCGACGATATACACGATCGGGCGCTTGCCGAGCAGGGAAAGGTTCTCCTTCGAAGCATCGGACATGGAGAATTCTCCCATGCCGGAATTGTACATTATGAATGTACGGATGCGGGGGTCGGCTGCCTGGCTGAGGATCTCGGCTCCGCCGCAGGACTGTCCGCCGAATGCGACCTTGTCCATGTCGAGCAAGCCGAAGTATTCGCTGCTCTCGTCCTGGTTCTGTGCAGTCAGCCAGTCGAGGGCAAATATCATGTCTGAGCCCTTCGTAGGCACGATTTCGCGGTCGTTCAGGGACATCTGCATCGGGCCGAGGGCAACGATGACATAGCCGTGGGAGGCGATGTCTGTCAGAACTCTCTCGTGGGTGATCGAGGTGTTGTTGCATCCGCCGTTGGCGAAGATCATGACCGGGAGCTTGCCTCCCTCAGCCTTCGCTGCAGCCCCGAGGTTGCAGGGACGGTAGATCACGTCCTCGGAGAGGTTTTTCTCCGTAACAGCAAAAGAAGCATAGGGGCCGCTTCCGCCGTCATCCACATTCTTCTGCCTGATGATGTGGCTCTTGGGGGAATCGCTGCGGATACCCTTGAGCCACTTTGCGAAGAACGAATCGAGAATAGGTTCCGTAACTTCGAGCTGGGCGTCGAATGCCACTCCATGGTTGCCTTCAAGCTCGTAGAATTCTATGTCTGAGCCGGCGGCGCGCTTCTTTGTGACGAAGTCCTCCGTCAGGGCGGGCTTCACAACAGGATCCTGGAGACCCTGGATGAGGCACATGGGAGCAGACTCGGCGTCATAGTAGCCGATGGGCCACCACTCGGGATGCTCGGCGAGGTCTCCGACGGGACGCCCGATCTCGGTAGGAGGCGAGCCGGCGCCTGCGCAGGCTACCTTGCTGGAATACTCCTTCCACGGACCGTCGCCCTCAAGGGCGGCATTCGCGGAAGAGACGGCCAGCATCATGCTCAGGTGAGCACCAGCAGAATGGCCATAGGAGCCGATCCTTTCGGGGTCGACCCTGAGCTCTGCAGCGTGGGCCCTGAGCCAGCGCACTGAGCCCTTGACATCTTCTATGCAGTTGACAAACGAGTACTTGGGCTGCATGCGGTAGTTGACGGATATCGTCACATAGCCTTTCATGGCATATTCCACCAGCATGTTCCTGTAGACCTTGTCTCCCTTGTCGCCGGCGGACCAGCCGCCGCCATGGATGATCACAAGTGCAGGACGCAGGTCCTTGCCGTCGTCCTGGGGATTGGCAAGGTCCAGCTTCCACGCATCATTCCCCTCGCGGTAGGCGATGTCCGTCGTCAGCAGGACTTGCTTGCTGCCATCGGACAGGAGCTCCCCGTTGGAGGGCTTGTCTGAAGAAACAGACTGCCTGCCGCATGCAGAGAGGCATGCGGCGACAGCTGCCAAAAGCATTGTATAATGAAGCTTTTTCATTGGAATAGGGTAAATAACAGTGGGTTGTATTATTAGGGTAAGCTTCAGAGTTTCACGGGAATACGCAGAATCGTGAACGAGTACGGTTCAAACGTGTAGTCGAAGGTCTTGCCGAATCCGGTCCAGGACTTGGTCATCGGGACGACCTTTGTCGGATCGGAAAGGCTGTTCTCGACAGAGTCATCAGCGGCAGAAAGGGTAATGACCTTTCCGGAAGCGCTGACAGTGCCGCCGGCGAGAGAAAGCGAAAGCTTGCGGGCCTTGCCGTCTCCGTTGACAACCTTGATCACTGCCTCGCCTGACTTCTCGTCATATCCTGCCACAGCATGGAGCCTGGAATAAGGAACTGTCTCGAAATCAGTGAATTTCTCGTCATTGATATAGATTGTTCCCTGTCCGTCGGCGGCGATGGCTATGCGGAAGTGATACCACTCTCCCCTCTTGAAATCGTACGGGAGGCGGAGCGGCTCCTCGACAGCAACGCCGTCGATGCAACGGCCGAAGTCGATGTAGCCGGATCCATGGATGTTGACAGAAGCATAGTTCTTCTTGTCGGCATCGCATGCATAGACGAGTGCAGTGCGGATTGCATTCCTTTCCTGCCACTTGTCCGGATCAGTCGTGTTCTCGTCGGTCTCGCCGAGCGGGCAGAGGTCGAATTCCGCGGCAAATCCCTTGTTGTAGCTTTCAGGTGTCACGAACTGTACTGGTACGCCTGCAAAACGGGCACGGAAGCCGGTAGGCATAGCCGGATCGGCGAAGTCGCCGCCCTGGTCGGAATACTTTCCGTGGACAGGATCCGTGATGACAAGATTGCGCAGCTTGTCGTTCAGGCGGACTCCCTGGAAGCCAAGCCTGCCGGCTCCGGTCTCCGCGTTGCCTTCACGACTGAGGGTCGTCTCGACATTGTAGGTCGGGACATTCTGCCCGAACATCTGGCCGACATAGTAGGAGGAGCGTCCGATGACCTGATGGTTGTTGAGGTGGATCAGGTTGACAGTCCAGTCGCGGCGGTTGCTGTTCTCGATGAGCGGAGCGTAGGAGACCATCCTGACGAGATCGCTGTTGCGCTCGAGTCCGGTCATCCAAGCCGCCTCGCTGAGTGCACCCCTGAGGTTGCCGGTACCCACTCCCATGAGGGCAGAGTATTCGCCGACATACACCCTCGGAGTCTCCCTGCCACGCTCCCTGTTGTCAAACTCGTTGACGTTGGTGTAGAAGTATTCGGGAGAACGGTAATAGTGCGGGTCGATGATGTCGATCTTGCCGGAACGCTGCATGTTGGGCATGCGGTCGTATCCGAAGTCGTTGATGAACTGGATATCAGGATATTTCTCCTTCAGGACCTTGTAGCACTCCTTGAATGTGTCGGCATAGATCGGGCCGATCTGCTCGTTGCCGAGCTCCACATACTTGAGGCCGAAAGGTTCAGGATGTCCTGCGGCCGCCCTCTTGGCTCCCCACTCGGAAGTGACGGGGCCGTTGGCATATTCGATGGCATCGGAGATGTCCTGGATGAAATAGCTCAGGGAATCCCTGTCCATCACATAGTCGCCGTTGCGGACTGTGCAGGAGAGTCCGACGTTGGTGACAAGGAGCGGAGCGGCACCGATGTCCTCGCAATACTGGAGGAATTCATGGTAGCCGAATCCCCATGAGGTATGGTAGCCCCAGAGAATCCATTCGCTCTGCCTCTGGGCAGGATCGCCGATGGTGTTCTTCCACTTGAAGCCGTTTGCCTGGGTTGCACCCTCTACGATGCAGCCGCCCGGCCAGCGGATGAATCCGGGCTTGAGGTCTGCGATCGTCTGGGCAACGTCCTTGCGAAGGCCGTGACCCTTGAAGGTTTCCTTCGGCATGAGGGATACAAAGTCAACCCTGACCGTACCCTTCTTGTCGAAGACGAGGGCGAATGTGCCATTGTCGTCGGTAACCGGGGAGACAAGTTCTCCCTTCAGTTCCTGCCAGGTGTTGCTCTTCGCGAGGGTGAACTTCTTTTCAGCCAGGACCTTTCCGTCCTTTCCGCGAAGCTGTGCAGTAATGGTTCCCTTGTAGTTGTCGGGACGGGCGAAGAAGCGGAGCTCATATGCGCTGCCAGCCTCATAGGGAACACCCCAGTAGCCGGCATTGACAAGAGCGGCGCCTTTCCCGGAGACGGCAAGCTTTCCGGCGTTCGGGCTCTGTGCGTTGAGCGGTTCGTCCGTCACAACAGACAGGGCTGCTTTCCCTTCGACGGACCAGCCGTCATGCTCGAGGGAGTCCCTGTCCCAGCGGATCTTCCAGTCGGAATAATCCTGGGTCGCGTAGTTGAGACGGTGCGGGCCGACGGCCCAGCCATCCTTGTATGTGCATCCCGGAGGAAGCACCTTCTCCTCGAAATCGCGGTTGCGGAGCATTTCCGCGTAGAGGCCGCCGGTTCCGGAATGGTTGATCTCCTCGAAGAAGATGCCGTACATTTCCGGGCTGACTTCTGCGCCCTTCTTCGCAAGGTCCACCTCGAGAGTATTGGGCCTGAGATCGGGCGCAGGGTCGTTCAGGTTGACCTCGGGCCACCCGTCGTTCCAATGGATCTCCCTAAGTATCAGGCGGGAAGTGCCACTGCCACGCTCGTATGCATGGCTCACATACCAGTCATTTCCGTCGATAGTGTAGGCGGAGTTGTGGCCGGATGCGTTATATTTCCAGTTGTTGAAAGCCACCACGGTACCTCCGCCATGTGCCATATCCACTCCGTCCTTGTCGAGGTACGGGCCCTCGACGTTGCGTGAACGGCCGACTGCGCACTTGTATGAGCTGAGATTTCCACGGCAGCAATAGTCCCATGAAACGAAGAGATAGTACCACCCGTCATGCTTGTAGATGAACGGACCTTCGATGGCGTTCGTGCCGGCATGCTCCGATGTCGGATTCTTGATGTCCGACCTCTGGGTGGAATACCTGCGTGCGATGGTGCGGGGTTCGCCGTCGACACCCGACATGTCTTTCTTGAGCTTGACGAGCTGGATGCCGTCCCAGAACGATCCGAAGTCCATCCAGGGCTGTCCCTTCTCATCCACAACCACATTGGCGTCGATGGCGTTCCAGTTGTTGACATTCGGTTCGGAATGGATGATCTCGCCGCAATCCTTCCAGGGTTCATCGACGGAAGGATCGAGGGTAGACCTCGTGAGGTGGCAGATGACGGAAGTGTTCACTCCGAAAGCGGACGGAGAGCAGAACAGGTGCCACTTGCCCTGATAGTAGATGATGTCCGGAGCCCATGCTCCGCCCCAGAAGCGGGGGACATACTTCTTGATCCATTCGAAGTCGATCTTCGGAGATTCCTCCAGGGTCCATGTCTTCATGTCCTTGGACGAGATTTCCTGTACTCCGGTCGAGAACACGTACCACGTGTCTCCTTCCTTGGCCATCACAGGGTCATGGACGCTGGGGTTGTCAGCTTCGAAATGAAAACGCGGTTGACTCTCCGCGGGCAGACAAGCTGCCGCAGAGAGTACAACTGCTGAAAGGATAAAAAATTTGAGTGTGTTTTGCATAGTCTGCTACCAACCAGGAAGCTGTTCGAGGTTCGGGTTGTTGTTGACATCGTCGGTGGGAAGCGGAATCCATGCACGGACAGGAGTGAAGTTCTTCTTGTACTTGGAGGAACGCTCCTTTACCCTTGCGAGGAAGTCGTTGTCACGGGAGATACCCCAGCGACGGATATCGGTGAAGCGGTCGAGCTCATATGCGGTTTCCTTGAGCTTCTCGAGGTCGAGGACCTTCATGAAGTTCTGGAGGTCGCCGGCTGCGCCGTTCTCGAATGCAGCATAGCCATACTCCTTGTTGAAGTCGATGGAAGCACCGGTCTCGGGATTGGTCCATACGTCCTCAACCTTGTAGTTCTGCCTCTCGCCGAGGGCGGAAAGACCTGCCCTCTCGCGGACCTGGTCTACGACCTTGACGGCTTCGGCAAGCTTTCCGGTCTGTGCGAGGCACTCGGCATAGTCGAGCATGATTTCGCCGAGGCGGAATACCCTGAGGTTGGTACCATCGGAGTTGTCGGAGTTGATGGTCTTGGCATTCTTGTACTGGTTGACGTACTTGTTGCAGTATGCCCAGTCCTTGTTCCATGCAGGAAGAGAGAAGCCAGCATACTGAGCCTCAGGCTCGTGGCTTGCATCGACAGTCTGGACACCGGCCTTGGAAGACCAGAGACCCCACTGTACATGCTCCGGGAAGTCCTTGAAGATATCGCTGTAGAATACGGATGCGGGAAGACGCGGATCCCACTCGCTGCCGTTGACAGGCTTGGTGGTATGCTCGTTCTTGAATGCATAGATTACCCAAGGCTCTGCGTTCTGGTCGTTCCAGCCGATGGGAGGAGCACCCAGGAATTTCCAGCGCCATGAGGTCGTGGAAACTGCGGAACCGTTGTTGGTGAGACCCCAGTAGTTGCCGAAGTTGTTGGTGCAGGTAGCGAACTGGATCTCGAAGATGGACTCTGCGCCGTTCTCGGTGTCATCCCTGAAGTTGTCGTTATAGTCGGCAAGGAGGGAGAATCCGCCGTTGTCGATGATGTCCTTGAAGATAGGAAGGGCCTCAGCATAGTGGTAGCCACCCTTGAGGTAGTCACCCCAGTTCATGTAGGTCTTGGCAAGGACAGCGGCTGCGAACCACTTGGTCACATAGTAGGAATCAGCATAAGGTCCGCTGTAACCATCGCTGGACTTGTAGGATCCGGGGAGGGTCTCGTATGCGAACTTGGCATCATCGATGATGTGCTGGCAGGTCTCCTCGAATACGCCGGCCTGGGGCTTGTCGTCTGCGGCAGCGACATAGTCTACGTACGGAGCGATCTGATACATCATTGCGAGCTGGTAGTAGTCATAGGCGCGGATAGCCTTTGCCTGGGCTACGATCTGGTCCTTGTCGTAGGTTTTCCACTCGGAGATGTTGTCGGCATAGGTGATAACCTGGTTGCAGCGTGCAACCTGCTCATAGAGCTGGTTGTAGGAGGTGAAGTTCCAGCGGCAGTTCATGTCGGAGTACTCCTGGGATACGTACTGCGCTACCCATGCAACGGAATGGGAAGTTGCCTCGTCGCTCTGGCCAGAGAACTGGAGTGTGTTCATCATGGCGTAGTAGCTGTTCAGGAAGGAATGGTAGATTCCGTTCAGTGAGGCATTTATATCCGCCTCGGTCGAGTAGGCCGTCGCGGTGGTCAGCGAGTTCGGGTTTGCAAGGTCAAGCATGTCCTCGGAGCATGCGCCCATTGCAAGAGTCAGAAGGCTGGCCGCTATTATCTTGATCTTTTTCATATCCAATTAGAATGTAATGTTTACACCAAAGACAAAGGAAACAGGATTGAAGTTCAGGTGACGCATGTACTCGTTGATCGGGTCTACGCCAGGAGAGAACAGGTCGACGGGAACGAAGTCCGGGTCGATTCCGCTGTACTTGGTCAGGCAGATGAGGTTCTGGGAAGTTACATAGAGCCTTGCGCTCTCCATGATGGTCTTCATGAATCCCTTCGGATGATAGTTGTAGCTGAGGGAGATGGTGTTGAACTTGAAGAAGTCGCCTCTCTCGAGCCAGCGGTCAGAGTAGATGATGTCGTTCATGGTGTAGCCCCATCCGGTACGCGGATAGCGGACATCATTGTGCTTGTTGGACTCGGACCACATGTTCTTGAAATACCTGGTGCTTACCTGGTTCAAGCCGGAGAGACCTTCGTACATCGTACGCGGGCCGTTGAATACCCACTTTCCGAACTGGCCGAAGCCGTTGATCTGGAGTCCCCAGTTCTTGTAGTTGACGTTGATGCTGAGTCCCATCTCGAGCTTGGGCCACGGGCTCTTGTTCTCCAGGAGCTGACGGTCGGCATTGGTGATGGTGCCATCTCCGTTGTAGTCGATGTACTTGACGTCACCGGCATGTGCGTTGGCAATAAGTCCGTCTGCCTTTGCCTCCTCGTCGGTCTGGTAGAGACCGTCGGTCTTGGCAAGGGAGAACATTCCGATAGGATGGCCGACCTTGGAAAGGGTAACCTCACCGTTGTCGTAGCTGTCCACGCCGTATCCGAGTTTCTTCAGCTCGTTCTTGTTGTGGGAAAGGTTGAGGCCGACGGAGTAGGACCAGTCCTCATTGATCGAGTCATTGTAGTTGAGGGTAAGTTCGAATCCCTTGTTGGAAATCGATGCGGAGTTCACTACAGGGTTGGAAACGGAACCAACGCTCTTGAGGATAGGCTGGGCATAGAGGACGTCCTTGGACTCAGAATCATAGTACTCGATGGAAGCCTGCAGCTTGTTGTCAAGGAAGGCCATGTCGAGACCGATGTTGAGTGTGGATTTCTTCTCCCAGGAGATGTCGGAGTTTGCGATATCGGTAACTGCCTGTCCGGGAACGATGGTATCGTCGCCCTTGAACTGGTATCCGGTATAGCTGTTGACGACGCTCTGGTAGTCGTAGTTGCCTACGTTCTGGCTACCGAGGGTACCGTAGTTTGCACGGAGCTTGAGGTCGTTCATCCAGTCGATGTTGTAGAAGGCCTCCTTGCTGATCCTCCAGCCTGCGGAGAAGGACGGGAAGGTTCCCCAGCGCTGGTCCTTTCCGAAACGGGAAGTACCATCACGGCGTACGGTAATCTGTGCGAGATATCTTCCGTCGTAGTCATAGTTGACACGGCCGAAGTAGGAGATGAGCCTGTACTGGCTGCTGGAACCAGTTCCGGGAACGGTGGTAGTACCGTTGGATACATTCTTCAGGTACTCGCCGCCGGCTGTCTTGATAAGATCCCTGTTGGATGCGCCGAGCCCCCTGGAGTAGTTGTCCTGGTAGGACTGTCCGAGAACTGCTACGATATTGTGCTTGCCGAGGGTCTTGTTGACGTTGAGGGTGTTCTCGACGAGGACTGCCTGGGAACGGTTGGCGGAAGCGCTGGCGCTGGAAGCGCTGTCGGTCTCGCCGTATGCATATGCATAACCGGTGGTCCAGGAGTGGGAATCCCTGTCGTTGAGGGTGTAACCTACGTTGAGACGATATTTGAGCCAGTCGAGGATCTTGACGTCTGTCCAGAAGGATCCCCTCAGGTAAAGCATCTGGGACTTGTCGAAACCATTCTCGTCCTGAGCTTCGGCAACGACGTTGTGGCCGTTGGTGTAGCAGTATGTACGGTTACCCATACCCCAGCCGTTCTTTCCGTATACGTCATCGTATACAGGCATGGTCGGGTTGTCGAGAAGGACGGCACCGTAGTTTGCGAGGCCGTGGTTCTTGAAATCGGTCTTGCCGAGCTGGACGGACTCGCCGAAGGTGAAGCGTCCGAGAGTGAAGGAAGAGTTGGCGCTGGCGGTGAAACGGCTCATGTTGTTGCCGATATAGTAACCGCTGTTGTCCAGATAG
>CAYTXA010000006.1:15357-24858 GCA_964440865.1 uncultured Muribaculaceae bacterium
GGTACTTGGAGCTCTTGGCGCCACCGCTGACAGCGAAGTTGTATTCCTGGAGAACGCCCTGCTTTGCGAATTCGTCCTGCCAGTCAACGTCATGGGACCACCATGCCGGGGTAGGCTCAGTTGTCAGGCCGTTCTTCTGGCCGAGCTCATACTCGGCAGTACGGAGAGAACGCCAGTCATCGCCGCCGATGAGGTCGAGCTTGGGAAGGTGCTGGAGAGATACCTGGGTACCGAACTCGACCCTGGTCTTTCCTTCCTGGCCGGACTTGGTCGTGATGATGATGACGCCGTTCGCAGCGCGGGATCCGTAGATGGCAGCCGCGGATGCATCCTTGAGGATCTGGACGCTCTCGATATCGTTGACGTTGAAACCGATGTTGTTGTCAGTCGGCACACCATCTATAATATAGAGAGGATCGACGTTGGTGAGGTTACCCGTACCACGGATCTGGATTGCGGGCAGACCGCCCATATCACCACCGGAACGGACAGCGACACCGGCAGCAGCTCCCTGGAGGGCATCACCGATGGAGGTCACGCTTCTCTTCTTGAACTCTTCGTTGTCGACAACAGAAACAGCACCGGTGAGGTCAGATTTCTTGATCGAACCATAACCGATGACTACCGTTTCCTCGAGCATCTCGACATCCTCGTCGAGAGTCATGTCGATCTTGGCCCTGCCGCCGACAGCAGCTGTACGGGTTACATAACCTATGCAGGAGAACTGGAGCGTACCGTCGGAAGGCACACCAGAAAGAGTATAGTTTCCGTTCTCGTCGGTGAGAGTACCGTTCATGGTACCATCGACAATGACGGAAGCCCCGACGACGGGAGCACCCGTTGCGTCGCTGACGACACCGCTCACCTGCCCGCTCTGGGCATGCAGCAGAGTCATGCTGAGAAGAAATGCGGCAAAGACGGAAAGGATCCGGCTGAATGTGATTTTTCTCATAAGCTTGTTGATGTGATTAGTTGATATTGGGAATAATGTTTGTGGTTTTTCCAATCGCAGGGCAAATGTAAAACGAAAGTTTCTTGCGTGTAACATTTTATTGTCTTGAAAACTTTTTGTCCTGTAACGAATTGGAGATGTAACATGAATGGGAGTTTTAGGTAACATACCCGAAACTCCCATTGGATTTCCGCCAAGACAGGCGATTGATGTATTTTTCTAGATCAGACCTTCAGGAATCGTCATCACAAGCGTCCCGGAGGAGAGGTCGAGCTCTCTGACAAGATCTTCGTGGAAGGGGACAATTTTCTCCTCTCCCGAGAGGGCCCGCACATAGAGACATGGATTGCCGGGGATATTCTCATAGTCGGAAACCTTCCCGACCAGCACAGGCTCTTCCCCGTCCGGCACGGAGAACAGCCGCAGCCCTACGAGCAAGTCCAGACTGAACTCGTCGTCATCATCCTCGAAAGAGAAAGCGTCCGACAGCAACTCCCGTCCGGCCATTTCCTCGGCATCCGCCGCGGAGTCCACGTCGACAAGACGGAGCACAGCCCTGGACTGGCCCTTCTGAGAAATGGAGTCAATAAAGAAAGGAACCGGCACACCGTCGAAGACGATGTACACCGGTTCCATAGAATCGAGATCCTCCACGTCTATATCGTCGAATTCGGCGAGAACCTCGCCATCCGATCCATTCGACTTAAGGATCCTGCCAATCTGGTTCAGGTTTTCGATACCCGACTGCGGCATGGATTCAGGACCTAGGCCTCAGCAGGCTTCTCCTCTGCTGCAGGAGCGTCGGCAGGTGCTTCGGTGGAAGCTGCGGCAGCCTCAGCGGCAGCCTTCTCTTCGGCAGCCTTGCGGGCAGCCTCTTCCTCTTTGGCCTTCTTCTCTGCGAGAGCGGCAGCCTTGGTAGCGTTTACCTTGGCCTCAGCCTCGTGGGCAGCCTTTGCCTTGTCAGTTGCAGCCTTTGCGAGATTCTGCTTCTTGTTCTCAACCTTGGCATCCCTCTGAGCCTTCCATGCGGCGAACTTCTGGTCTGCCTGCTCGGCGGTCAGAGCGCCCTTCTCGACACCACGGTCGAGATGCTTGCGGAGGAGTACGCCCTCATAAGAGAGGATCCTGCGCGCAGTAAGCGTAGGCTGGGCACCAACCTTGAGCCATGCGAGAGCCCTCTCATGGTTGATGGTGATGGTGGCGGGGTCAGTGTTGGGATTGTAGGTGCCGATCTCCTCGATGTAGGATGCATCGCGAGATGCGCGGCTATCAGCTACGACAATGTGGAAGAATGCGAAATTCTTCTTACCGTTACGCTGAAGACGAATTTTAACAGCCATTGTAATCTGTTGTTTATGATTTATAAATATTACCTGTGCATCCTGCGAAAGAATGCGGCGCAAAGGTAATAATTTATTTGGTATTTTCCTCGGGCTGATTCATGTATTCCCTTGGAGTCTTGCCGTAAAGTTTCTTGAAGACCGTGGAGAAATAGTCAGGATTGGTGAATCCGACGAGACGGGAGACCTCGCTGATGGACTGCCGCCCCTCGGAAAGAAGCCTTGCGGCGGTAGTCAGACGCGTGTTGCGGATGAAATCGCTTGCAGACTGGTTCGTCAGCTCCTTGAGCTTACGGTAGATGTGGACACGGCTGATGCCAACCTCTTCGGCAAGCTTTTCGACCGTGAAGTCCGGGCTGGAGATATTTCCGTTTATAACCCTCATGACCCTCTCCATCAGCTGGTCGTCAGGAGTCTTGACGGCCACATCCGGAAGCTTGTCCTCACGTATCTGGCTGCCGGCGAACTTGTTGCGGAGCACCGTGCGGCTTCTGAGAAGGTTGTCGACATGGGTCTTGAGGACATCGATGCTGAAGGGCTTCCTCAGGAATGCATCGGCGCCGGAAAGAAGGGCATTGATGTTAACCTGGTCTCCCGAACGGGAAGAAAGCATAATGAACGGGATATGGTTGAGATTGATGTTCTCCTTCACGCGGCGGCACAAGGTAGTGCCGTCCATGACAGGCATGTCCATATCGCAGACTATCAGGTCCGGAGCCTTGTCGAAAGCAGCATCGAGAGCTTCTTTTCCGTTTCCGAAACCGCTTACATGGTAGTACGGGGAAAGTTCTCCGACCAGATACCTGCAGACATCCTCGTCATCGTCGATGACGAAGACATGGTATTTCGACTTTGAAGGAGAGGTCTGGGAATCGGGATCCTGTCCGGAGACAATGCTGGCAGGCTTCGGAGTCCACTTGACGTCCTCGACAGCGGGCGCAATCTCGTCCGGAGAGAGATGGGCCTTGCCAAGAGGCTGGACGATTACGAAACCGATACCCGGAGCGACATCACCGTCCACGACCGAAATCGAGCCGTGGTGCTGTTCCACAATGGATTTCACGATATTCAGGCCAAGACCGGCAGACCCCGGCGTAATCATATTGCCGCTGGCATCCTGATAGTACTTGTCGAATATATGCGCACGCTCTGCTTCAGCCATGTCCGAACCACTGCTCCATATGCTTATCACGGCATCCTTGTCGTTGCTGCGCAGGCGGACACCCGCAGAACGGCCCTCGGACACATGCTTGAGCACGAAAGACAGAAGGTTGAAGATAACCTTGTAGAAGTTCTGGCGGTCTATCCAGAGAGGCAGTGAGTCTATTCCTTCATGGTCAAAGGAAAAGGCGACTCCCTTCTGCTCGAACGCATCCCTGTAGCCCATGCATATCTGGTCTATATATGTCACGATATCCGTTTCCGACATCCTCATCTTCAGCTGTCCGTGTTCGAGCGCACGGATTTCCAGAAGCTGGTCCGTGAGCTGCTGGATACGCTCGGCATTTCGGAGCATGATGCGGTAATTCTTCTGTCTCGAGGAATCCGCATCGTTGGAAAGGAGCTTCTGCAGCGGGCTGATAATCAGCGACAGCGGAGACCGCAGCTCATGGGCGAGCTCGGTAGATACCATAATCCTTCCCTCGTTGACCTCTTCCATCCTTGACATGACAGCGATCTGTTCCTTGGCCTGCTTGTTCCTTCGCGTCAGAATGATGAAAAGCTGGACCAAGGAGGCAAGAGAGAGCAAATACACAAGGAAGCTCCACCAGGACAGCCACCAGGGGCGACGGACATGGAACGTGACGGAAGTGATGTCGGACAGGACCTCATTGTCCTGTGTCCTGATGTCCACGACATATTTCCCGGGCGGGACACTGCTCAGCGTCACCCTGTTGCCCGGCTCGCCGGCAGGATGCCACTCGTCTTCCCCATTAACCCTATAGAAAGACCTGAGCCTTTCGGGGGGCGTATAGTTCAGAGGAGAGAATATTATCGTGAAGGAATTGTCATTGTGGGACAGCCATACGTCCGTTGCATGCTGGACAGGGCGGTCTATCATCAGCCTGCCGCCGGATTTCCTGCCCATGAGGACAGGTTTTCCCTTGATCCATATGTTCGTGACCCGCACGTTCCATCTGCGGGAAGGATTGGAGATTGCCCTTGGGTCGAACTCTGTAATGCCGCTCTGGCCTCCGAAAACCAGTTTCCCGTCCGGAGACCTGAAAGACGCCTTTCTCGAAAACTCGTTCCCCTGAATTCCGTCCTCGGCGACATAGTTGACGAACTCTTCCTTCGTGGGATCGAATCTGGACAGTCCCCTGTTTGTCCCGAGCCACAATATTCCATCCAAATCCTCCTCGATCGAAACGACTACGTTGCCGGGAAGACCGTCGTTCACGGTATAGTGGACGCTTTTCCCGCTGAGGGGATCCCACCGGGAAATCCCGTTGTCGGAACCGACCCAGATCACACCGTCATGTGTTTCGCATATGACATGGCATATTCCCTGGTCCGAGATGTTTCCCTCGCGGAAATTCTTGTTCATGTCAACGCAGCCGACGCCCCTGAAAGAGCCATACCAGAGGCGCTTGTCGGACGAGACAAGAAGAGTGGTGACGTGGGGAGGAACATCGGCCCCGAAATCGGAGATCGGAATGACTTTTCCCGTGGCATAATCATACCTGAAAATTCCGCTTCCCATGGTCGAGATCCAGATATGGCCATCGCCGTCTTCCGAAAAACAGGACACGTTCCTCGTCTCTACGCCCTCGCCAAGGGAGACTTCCCTCAGCCTTCCGGAAGAACGGTCGAGAATTCCGCATCCGCTGTTCCTTGTTCCGACCCAGAGATTTCCTCTCGAGTCCTCATAGAGCATGGATATAGCCGATATCCTCTGGCCTTCGGTCCCGAAACGGAGAAAATGCTTCACTTGCCTTTCTCCGTCAAGCACGTAGATTCCTTCGGAGTATGTGCCGACCCAGGTCAGTCCATCCGATGTCCTCACGAGGGAAGTCACATTCCCGGACCCGATAGCGTCGCCATCGACAGCATCCGGCCCGATATATGAGAACTCGCTGATGTAGGCAGGCACAACCACGACTCCCAGCTTCTCCGCCGCAATCCACACGTTTCCGTACCGGTCCTGGACAACAGCGCTTGTGCCTGCCTCGGAAAAGCGCTTTACCCTGGACGTAGTGCTGGGAGAGAACGTCCTGGTTTCCGTATTGAATGTCTTGACCCAGTCCCCTGTGGTACAGACAAACAGGTCATTGTAGGTATTCTGGGCGATCTTGGTTATCGAATAGCCGGCGCCCCAGCCGGGAATCTGCTCGAAGTCGTCACTCTCCCGGTTGTAGACAAGAAGTCCGCTGAGCAGGTCACCGACATAGAGATCTCCCTTCTGGTCAAGATGGATGTCGGAGATATTGTGGTCAGGTCCCGAAAGGTAATACTTGAACGTGCCGTCCGGGAGAGTCTTCGCAAGGCCGCCGTCTTCAGTCACGTACCAGAGCGTCCCATCCATGTCCTCGAGAATCTCGTCCACATTTCCGTCCGGCACCGGAAAATCAGGCTTCACAAGATGCAGGCCATCATCGCGAAGGTCGCACACAAGGACTCTGGAGCCTGTGGAAACGACTTTCCCGTTCCTCAGCATCGCCAGCCCCACAACAAGTCCGGAATATCTTTCCCCGGTCTCGAGGATGCCTGGTTTGCTGAAGCAGTCCATGCCGCGGTCGTAGATCTGGACACCGGCATGGGAACCTACATAGAGATTCCCGTCCCTGTCCTCGGCGACGCATCCGACAAAGTTGCTGGCAATAGAGGACGAGTCTCCGGGGTCATTGAAATACTGGGTGAACTGTATGCCGTCGTAGCGGTTGAGTCCGTTTTCGGTAGCAATCCACACCATCTCGTCACTGTCATAGTAGATGGCATAGATATTACCTGAAGACAGCGACGATTCGCTGTCAAATATCCTATACGGCCTGGCGGCATGTGCTGCCGTCAGGATCGCAAATAGGAATATGAAGACGGATATTGCCCGCCGCATTGTCATAAATTACTGATTGACAGGAAATTTATATACAGAGAATGTCTTTGCTGGGATTGTGGCCTTGAGCACATTCCCGCTGCCCTTCACCTTGGAAGTCACAGGGACAATCTTTTCCGGTTCGTCAAGAGTGTTGTCGGCATCGAGGTCATCGCTGTGCAGGCTAGTTACTTCGCCCTCGCCGAGAGCCCCGGCTCCTGCGAAGGTCACTGCAACGCCCTGGGGAGCATCGGAAGTGTTGATGATCTTCACGATCCACTCGTTCTTCGCTGCATCGAGGACTGCGGAAGCGAAGAGTCCGTCCTGTCCGTCATTTCCGGCAACAGCCTTCCCGTCCATAGTCAGCGGCAGGACGTTGGTTCCCTTGTTGAGGGAATACATCTGCTGGACATAATAGCTGCAGGAACGCACGCTGCGCAGGTTGTCATACCAGATCAGGTCGGGCCTCCACTGCCATCCCTTGACATGGGCGAAGAGAGGAGCATAGGTCGCCATGTGTACGATGTCGGCATTGCGCTCGAGATCGGTCATGAATGCGGCCTCCAGGAGGGAAGCCTCGAAGTGGTTCCACTTCTTTCCGGCACCATGGCAGGCATACTCTCCGGCAAAGACCTTCGGTCCCTGACGGTCGTAGGAATCATAGCGGTTTCCCTGGGAAAGGAACCACTTCTCCGGACGGTAGAAGTGCTCGTCGACAAGGTCGACGTTCAGCCTCTTCATCTCAGGCCAGAGGTATTCGAAATCCTCGCCCTCGCTGTTCGGGCCGGAAGTGCCTATGATCTTGATGTCGGGGCACTTCTCGCGGAGGGCCTTGATGAAGACCTCCAGGCGCTCGGGATAGAGCGGACCCCACTGCTCGTTGCCGACGGCAAGGAACTTGAGGTTGAAAGGCTCGGGATGGCCCATCTGCGCACGCAGGGCTCCCCACTTTGTGTCAGTGCCGCCGTTGGCGAACTCCACAAGGTCGAGGGCATCCTGGACATAGGGGCCGAGATCCTTCACTGCTACCCTTGCGGACATGTCGTCGGGATCATTCTGGAACTGGCAGGCAAGACCGCAGCTGATTACCGGAAGCGGCTCAGCACCAATCTTTTCGGCAAGGCAGAAATACTCGTAGAATCCCAGGCCGTAGCTAGTGAAATAGTCGGGGAAGAGCTTGTAGTCGAACGTGTATTCCCAGCGGTTCTCGTTGAGAGGACGGTTCTCGACAGGTCCCACGGAATTCTTCCACTGGTAGCGGGTCGCCAGGTCAGCACCCTCGACGATGCAGCCTCCCGGGAAACGGAATACGCCAGGCTTCAGGTCCGAAAGGGCCTGGACAAGGTCTGCACGGAGCCCGTTCCAGTTGTCGGCAGGCATGAGGGACACATATTCGAGGTCGACGTCGCCTTTCCTGATCAGGGTGAGGCGGAGATGGGCATCCTCCATGGTGACTGGGGAAGTCAGCGTGAGCTCATACTTCTTCCACTCGTTTCCGGAGACATTCATGGTATCCTCGACAAGAATCTGGCTCTCTTCCATGGTATCGTCGTCCACGAAAGATACACGGATGCCGGCGTTGCCGCGGGCCCATACAGAGAAATTGTATTTGGCATCCTTCTTTATGCCCATCCCGAAGAAACCTTCGTTCTCGATGCCCGTGAACTTGTCCCTCTGGCCGGCATAGCCAAAGTGGACATAGTGCGGATTCCTCTCGAAAGGACCGTCATTCTTCACGGTCACGTTGCCGAACATCTGCCATCCGGCAAGATGGTCGGGGAACTCGAAGGAACGGTTCTTGACCATGTCGGCATAGATTCCGCCGTCGGCAGCGAAGTTGATGTCCTCGAAGAAGACACCATACATCGTAGGCTGGACAGGGGCGCCGACCTTGTCGGTCTCGACCGTCATCTCGTGGGTCACGGCAGTGCCACAAGCGGTCAGCATGGCCGTCGAGGCAAGAGCCAGGAGGCTGTACTTCAAATTTTTCATAATAGATACATAATAGATAAGGTAATAATAGTGTATAGGTTTATTAGTTGGATGCCGTGACGTAGAAGTTCATGTCGTCGATGCATACGATGCCCGGGAGGTCAGACCTGTTGGAGGTCAGGGTCACATCGACCGACGTGACCGATCCCATATCGCTGAGCTTGACCAGAGTCCAGTCATGGAGATAGCTCAGTCCGTTGCCATCGTAGAAGATGAGCTTCTGGGAGATTGTCTTCGTATTGTTGCCGTCCCTCTTGCCGATGAAGTTCACTGTCAGCTCGTCGCCTCTCTGGAACGCCGGAATGCCGTCGATGCCATACTTCGCAAGATGTACCATGTAGTTGGTGTTGGCGACGAAGACATAGAACGGAGAGCAAGTCGCATTGTCGAGCTTACCGGGTACGAAGTTGACCGTTCCGCCGGCAGTGAACGCAAAAAGCGTAGACCTCTCGGCAGCTGTCGTGTCGGCAACGCTGTACTTTGATGTCGGGGTATGGTCCTCTGCATACGAGGTATCGCACAGCATGGACATTCCGAACTTGTCGAACTGCATGACTTCCCAGTAGATCGGGTCAGATCCGGTGTAGATGCTGTCAGGGTAATATTTCAGGAAAGACTGCATCTCAAAGGAGCACTTGACATACTCCTTTGTCTCGTAGCTGCCTGTCACATTGCACGAAGCAAGGCCGGCAATCATGGCCAGCCCCGCAACCAAAATGTTGAATTTCAATTTCATATAAAGCAAAATACCTTTTTAGTCCTTGTTTGCCTCCTTTGTGTCCGCGGCAAAGAAGCTGTCCGAGGTCGAAACCTCGCCGACATATTCCGCGGGTCCGGTGAGCCAGATGTCGGAGAACGCACCGCCGGCATGCGGCACAAACTCGACCCTGAGATTGGCGATACGTGCATGGACGACAATGGAATGCTTCTTCCCGTCCATCTCCGATCCGCGGCGGATGTAACCCGCAAGGGCGGCTGCCACGATGCCGGTACCACATGCAAGTGTCTCATCCTCAACGCCTCTCTCGTACGTGCGCACGGCGAGCACTATCCCATCGTCCGACACGAAATCGGCGTTCGTCCCCTCAGGGGCGAACTGCTCAGAGTCGCGGACAAGGCGTCCCTCATGGACGACGTCGAGCCTGTGGACATACGGCACGAAACGTACATACTGGTTCGTTCCG
>CAYTXA010000007.1:0-14049 GCA_964440865.1 uncultured Muribaculaceae bacterium
TGTTCCACGTGGAACAATCTCCTCAAACCTTTATCAAATATTACCTTCCAAAATGAACAAGCAAAACGGAAATATCCGAAGGAGAAACACCGGAAATACGAGAAGCTTGCCCTATAGTGGTAGGTTTATACCTAGCAAGTTTCTGCCGACATTCAATCGTAAGACCTTCTACGGAAGAAAAATCATAGTTTTCAGGGATAATCAACTTGTCCAGTCTAGAGATCTTGTCGGCAATCTTTTCCTCGCGATCAAGATAACCGGAATACTTAATCTCAACTTCCGCACCATCAAACAATTCATTTGAATACTCCACTTGAAGTATTGAATCAAGTCCAGCAGGAGAGAAAGACTCGAAATCAAAATATCGGTAAGATGTTACACGTGGAACAATTCGATAAAGATCTGAATACTTTACTCCAGGCCTGGAAAGCAAAGAAGAAAGCGATTTGCTTTCGGAAATAGCAGAAGAACCGACAGAAACCAGATAATCGTTGACAGCATCTGGCTTAAGCTTTACTTCCCCGGCAAAAGACTTTAGGCGGTCAATAGTTTCGTACTTCTTTTCAGTAAAGGAATACCTTTCCTCGGAAGCAAGTCCGATGGAATGCGACTTAGAAGTCAGCCTGCGGTCAGCATTATCCTGCCTCAGAAGCATACGGTACTCGGCCCGGGAAGTGAACATCCTGTAAGGCTCATCTACACCTTTTGTAATAAGGTCAGCTATAAGCACACCTATGAAAGCTTCATGCCTGGAAAGGACAAACGGATCCTTCTCCAAAGAACGAAGACCAGCATTAATGCCAGCAACCAATCCCTGACAAGCAGCCTCTTCATAACCGGTAGTACCATTGACCTGCCCGGCAAAATATAGATTTTCTATGATTCTGGACTCAAGCGTAGGCTTAAGCTGGACAGGATCGAAGTAATCGTATTCGACAGCATACGCAGGCTTGAAAATCTTGGCATTCTCAAACCCGGGAATAGCATGAAGCGCGTCAAGCTGTATATGAAGCGGCAGCGAAGAAGAAAATCCCTGAAGATAGTATTCAGTAGTATTGGCACCTTCTGGTTCAAGAAACAGCTGGTGAGAAACTTTGTCCGGGAAAGTTCTCAGCTTGTCCTCGATACTAGGACAATAACGAGGCCCCTTCCCATGGATAAGCCCAGTAAACAGAGGAGACTCTCCGAAGCCGCTGCGAAGAATATCGTGAACCTTCTCATTAGTATGGAAGATATAGCAGGGCATCTGAGAACCGCTCTTCTGTACGGAAGAGGGAACAGGAAGATATGAGAATTTCTCCGGGTCCGTATCCCCTACCTGCAGAATCCCTTTGGAAATATCAACGCTAGTGAAGTCTATACGTGGAGGAGTACCTGTCTTCATGCGACCGGTGACTACTCCCTTTTCGCGCAACTGTTCAGTCAGACCATAGGAAGACTTTTCGCCGATCCTCCCGCCTTCGAAAACCGTCCTGCCAATGAAAAGTTTACCGGAAAGGAACGTTCCGGCAGTAAGCACAACAGTCCGAGATTTGAATTCTGCCCCAGTAAGAGTACAGACTCCGCAAATTCGAGAACCTTCAAAGGCAAAAGAAATGGTAGAATCTGCGTAAATATCTATGTTACAATGAGTTTCAAGATAATGACGCCATAACTGCGAAAACAATACTTTGTCGCATTGGGCACGGGGACTCCACATGGCCGGCCCCTTCGACTTGTTCAGCATCCTGAACTGAAGAGTCGAAGCATCAGTAACCAGACCAGTATAGCCGCCAAGAGCATCGATTTCCCGGACAATCTGTCCCTTGGCAATACCACCCACAGCAGGATTGCAGGACATCCTGGCAAATCCCCTGAGGTCCATACTTATAATAAGTACCTTGGCCCCCAGATTGGCAGCTGCCATGGCAGCCTCACAGCCGGCCTGACCTCCGCCGACAACAATTACGTCATAGCTATTTACCAGCATCGCAAAGAAGCTTGTGCCTTACTTCGAGGTAGAAATTCTCCTTTTCGCGCATAACTTTCTGATCCTCAAGAGTATGATCATCATAACCCAAAAGATGGAGAACTCCATGGACAATGACTCGGTTCAATTCCTCCTCAAATTCCGTATGGAAATGGGAGGCATTGTCGGCAACAGAATCGACACTGATAACAAGATCACCCGAGATAACATCCCCTTCGCAATAGTCGAATGTAATGACATCAGTATAATAGTCATGATGCAGAAATTCCTTGTTGACAGAAAGGATATGCTCATCGGAGCAGAACTGAATGCCTATGTCTCCTATCATGCGTTTCTCGGTCTGGACAACCTGGCGAAGCCATGAAGAAGTGAATCTGCGCCCCTTGAAGGAGAAATTGGTGTCAAATGTCTGGTAAGTAATCATGATAGCCAATAAATAACCGTGCAAAAATACAACTAATGAGGAAAAAGTTTGAATTAAATAGAAAAATTTCTAACTTTGACACGATAAACGATACGTGGGATATCGGACTTATCAACAAGCTTATTAACAAAATAACAGATATGGAAGTCAAGAAAACACCTAAGGCCAGTCTTGAGAACAAAAGACTGCTCTTTGTAGAGATCGGCTTCGTAATCTCCCTGCTGGTAGTTCTTGGAGCATTCGAGTACCAGACTAAGGAGAAGGAAGTCTCAGCTCTCCAGGGAGAAGAGCAAATCGTCGAAGTAGAGGACATGGTTCCTATTACTGAAGAGACTCCTCCCCCTCCCGAAGCTGCTCCGAAGATCCCTGTCCTCTCCGACCAGATCGATATCGTAGATGATGAGATCAAGGTTGATGACAGCATGTTCCAGAACCTCGAGGACTCCGACAACATGGGCGTTGAGATCATGGACTATGTCGAGGAAGTAGAGGAAGAGGAAGTAGAAGAGGAAGCCATTCCTTTCCAGCTCGTTGAGGAAAAGCCGTCCTTCAATGGCGGTGATGCGAACGAGTTCAGCAAATGGGTAAACTCCAAGCTCGAGTATCCGGAGATTGCAAAGGAAAACGGTGTACAGGGTCGTGTAACCCTCCAGTTCACGGTTAACCCTGACGGTAGCGTTAGCAACGTAAAGGTACTCCGTGGTGTGGATCCTTCCCTTGACAAGGAGGCCGTTCGAGTAGTATCGATGTCTCCGAAGTGGAAGCCCGGAAAGCAGAGGGACCGTGCAGTAAAGGTAACCTACACCTTCCCTGTAATCTTCCAGCTTCGATAATCATCCGAAACCTGAAAGAAGGCTGACCCGAGGGCCAGCCTTTTTTTATCACATAAGCTATTGTTGGCCAATGGATAACAATATAAGAAAAGCAGTCTTCGTAGGAGTGCTGCAGCAAGGTGAACCGGAATGGAAAGTCAAGGAGTACCTTGACGAACTGGAATTCCTCACCGAAACGGCAGGCCCGGAGGGGGACAAGAAGTTCGTCCAGAAAGTGGACAAGCCTGACAGCGCAACCTACATCAGGAAAGGAAAGCTGGAAGAGATAGCAAAATACTGCGAAGAGCACGAGATAGACTATGTAATATTCGATGACGAACTTTCAGGCATACAGCAGAGGAACATAGAAAAAGTCATCAAGACAGCCGCAGTAGTCGACAGGACAAGCCTTATTCTGGAAATATTCGCCCAGAGGGCAAAGACAGCCTATGCGAAAATGCAGGTGGAACTGGCTCAGAACCAGTATCTTCTGCCGAGACTGACCGGAATGTGGACGCACCTGGAAAGACAGCGGGGAGGAAGAGGTACAAGAGGAGGAATGGGCGAAACCCAGATAGAGGTCGACCGAAGGATGATCAAGCAGAGAATCACGAAGCTGAAGGAACAGCTGGAAAAGGTCGACAAACAGATGGCTACGCAGAGAAGCAACAGAGGATCACTGGTGAGAGTAACACTAGTCGGGTATACCAACGTAGGCAAGAGCACACTGATGAACCTGTTGGCAAAGTCCGACGTCTTCGCAGAAAACAAACTGTTCGCGACGTTGGACACAACAGTAAGGAAAGTCGTGATCGACAACGTGCCGTTCCTGCTTAGCGACACCGTAGGATTCATAAGGAAACTACCCACGCAGCTTATCGAGGCATTCAAGAGCACACTCGACGAAGTCAGGGAAGCAGACATACTGGTCCATGTAGTCGACATCTCGCATCCGGACTTCGAAGACCAGATGAAAGTAGTGGAGAAGACACTTCAGGACATAGGAGCAGGAAACAAGCCTGTATATGTAGTCTTCAACAAGACCGACGCCTACCAATACAAAGAGTATGACGAGTTCTCCCTCGAGCCAAAGACAAAGGAAAACATGACTCTTGAAGAGCTCAAGAACAGCTGGATAGCCAAGGAGAAAACTCCATGCATTTTCATCTCGGCAAAAGAGAAGACAAATATCCCGAAATTGCGCAACGACCTCTACAAGATGGTCGCGGAAATACATGCAGGAAGGTATCCGTTCAATAATTTTCTATGGTGATTAATAACAAATAACTTAACAGAAAATAAGAAAAATACTTAATATATTGATATAACGAACATTGACAAAACAAGACCAGAAGAAATGAAAATATTGATTGTGGGAGCAGGCAAAATGGGAAGCTTCTTTGCCGACCTGCTCAGCTTCGACCACGAAGTCGGAGTATATGAGAAAGATCCGAGGAAACTTCGATTCACCTACAACTGCCAGCGCTTCACGAAACTCGAAGAAATCCGGGATTTCCAGCCGGAACTGCTCATCAATGCAGTGACCGTAAAATACACTATCCCCGCCTTCAAGGAAGTGATTCCGTTCATACCCCATGAATGCATCATCTCCGACATAGCATCAGTGAAGACAGGATTGCAGGAGTTCTACGAACAAAGCGGATTCAGGTACGTATCCACACACCCAATGTTCGGACCGACATTCGCGAACCTCAACCAGCTGTCAGAGGAGAATGCCATAATAATCAAGGAAGGAGACTATATGGGACGCATATTCTTCAAGGACATCTACCAGAAACTAGGCCTCCACATCTACGAATACACCTTCCTCGAACACGACAAGACCGTGGCATACTCCCTGTCCATACCATTCGTCTCCTCGTTTGTATTCTCGGATGTAATGAAGCATCAGGACGCCCCAGGTACAACATTCAAGAGGCACATGAAAATAGCGAAAGGAGTGCTCTCAGAAGACGATTACCTGCTGCAGGAAATACTATTCAACCCCTATACACACGACCAGGTAAGCAAGATCAGGGACGAGCTGAAAGAACTTCTCGGAATCATAGACAACAAAGACTCGGAAGCGATGAAAGCTTATCTCACCAAGATCCGGCACAACATAGAACAGCAATAAAAAATCAGGCGGACCAAAATGGTCCGCCTGATTCATATTATATCAGAACTGTCCTATTCAGAGAACTTTGCCTTGAGGAACTCCCTATTGAGACGAGCAATATGCTCAACGGAAATGTTCTTCGGGCACTCCATCTCGCACGCCCTGGTGTTCGTGCAGTTGCCGAATCCGAGCTCATCCATCTTTGCAACCATAGCCCTGGCCCTTCTGGCAGCCTCAGGACGTCCCTGGGGAAGGAGAGCAAGAGCGCTTACTCTCGCAGCAACGAAGAGCATCGCAGAACCGTTCTTGCAAGTCGCAACGCAAGCGCCGCAGCCGATGCAGGCGGAAGCATCCATACTCTTTTCGGCAATATCATGAGGAATCAGAATGTTGTTTGCATCCTGGGCAGATCCGGTACGGACGGTGATGAAGCCGCCGGCCTGGAGAATCTTGTCGAATGCGGTACGGTCAACAACCAGATCCTTGATTACAGGGAAGCCGGAGCTTCTCCAAGGCTCGATCGTGATGGTTGCCCCATCCTTGAAATGACGCATGAAGAGCTGGCAAGTAGTCACATGATCGTCTGGACCATGAGCCCTGCCGTCTACATACAGGGAGCAGGCACCGCAGATACCTTCCCTACAGTCGTGGTCGAAGGATACGGGATCCTTTCCTTCCCTGATCAGCTGGTCATTGAGAATGTCAAGCATTTCAAGGAAAGACGCATCGGACTCAATGTCAGAAACATGATAAGTTTCGAAATGGCCCTGCGCAGTGGCGTTTTTCTGACGCCATATCTTGAGATTGAAATCCATTGTCGTTAGTCTTTATAGTTTCTGGTGGCCAGCTTTATGAACTTGTAATCAAGAGGTTCCTTGTGGAGTTCGGGCTCCTGACCTTCTCCCTTGTACTCCCACGCAGCTACATACATGTAGTTCTCGTCGTCCCTCTTGGCCTCTCCTTCGGGAGTCTGGCTTTCTACGCGGAAGTGACCTCCGCAGGACTCGTTGCGGTTCAGCGCGTCCTTTGCCATAAGCTCGCCGATCTCGAAGAAGTCCACAAGCCTGAGAGCCTTCTCGAGCTCCTGGTTGAACTCCTCGTTGGTTCCGGCAACCCTCACGTCCTTCCAGAACTCTTTCTTGAGAGCCTCAATCTCTTCGATAGCCTTCTTCAGGCCTTCAGCATTGCGGGCCATTCCTACATGCTCCCACATGATGTTTCCTAGTTTCTTGTGGAAATCATCTACAGGAGTCTTGCCCTTGACCGCGAAGAGTTTCTCGATACGGGCCTTGACATTCTTCTCTGCCTCGTCGAACTCGGGAGCATTGACATCTGTCTTGGGCTCGGAGAACTTGTGGCTGAGGTAGTCGGCAATGGTGACAGGAAGGATGAAATATCCGTCCGCAAGACCCTGCATGAGGGCAGAAGCACCAAGCCTGTTGCCGCCGTGGTCAGAGAAGTTGCACTCACCGATTGCATAAAGTCCGGGGATTGTGGTCATCAGGTCATAGTCGACCCAGAGACCTCCCATCGTATAATGGATTGCAGGATAGATCATCATAGGCTCTTCCCATGGAGAAGAGTTCGTAATCCTGTAGTACATGTCGAACAGGTTGCCGTAGCGCTCCTGCACCTTCTGGTGACCGAGCCTCTTGATGGCATCGGCGAAGTCGAGGAACACTGCAAGTCCATGCTCGTTCACGCCGTAGCCGGCATCGCACCTTTCCTTCGCAGCCCTGGACGCAACATCACGGGGAACAAGGTTTCCGAATGCCGGATACCTGCGCTCGAGATAGTAGTCGCGATCCTCTTCAGGGATCTGGGAAGGCTTGATTTCATGCTTGCGCAGTTTCTCGACGTCTTCCTTCTTCTTCGGAACCCAGATACGGCCATCATTGCGGAGAGACTCGCTCATAAGGGTAAGCTTGCTCTGCTGCGTACCGTGGACAGGGATACAGGTCGGATGGATCTGCGCGAAGCAGGGATTTGCGAAATAAGCACCATGCTTGTAGCACTGCCATGCAGCGGAACCATTGCTGTTCATGGCATTGGTGGAGAGGAAGTAGACATTTCCGTATCCTCCGGTTGCGAGGACAACAGCATGTGCTCCGAACCTCTCGAGCTTTCCGGTCACAAGGTTCCTCGTGATGATACCCTTAGCCTGGCCGTTGATTACAACGAGATCCAGCATCTCGTGACGAGGATAGCTCTTGACAGTACCAGCTGCAATTTCCTTGTTCATGGCAGCATAGGCACCGAGAAGAAGCTGCTGTCCGGTTTGTCCGCGGGCGTAGAAAGTACGGCTTACCTGCACACCTCCGAAGGAGCGGTTTGCAAGGTAGCCGCCGTATTCACGTGCGAAAGGAACACCCTCGGCGACGCACTGGTCAATGATGGCTGCGCTGACCTCAGCAAGACGGTAGACGTTTGCCTCACGGGAACGGTAGTCACCTCCCTTGATGGTGTCCACGAAGAGACGATGGATAGCATCATTGTCGTTCTGGTAGTTCTTGGCGGCGTTGATACCACCCTGTGCCGCAATGGAATGCGCACGACGGGGAGAATCGCTGATGCAGAAAACCTTGACATTGTAGCCAAGTTCGCCGAGAGAAGCGGCAGCAGAAGCTCCGCCAAGTCCGGTACCGACCACGATGATTTCAAGTTTTCTTCTGTTGTTCGGGTTGACGAGACGGAGTTCCGCCTTGCGGCGGCTCCACTTTTCAGCTAACGGTCCGTCAGGAATCTTGGAATTCAATTTATCGGCCATATATGGTTTGTTGTTAGTATATCAATCTAAAGACTATCCTGAATATTCGGCAATTTTAGTGATTTCCCACCGAAATCGCAATTATAATTAATGCAAACGTTAAGAAAATCAAAATAAGGAACCTTCTTCCACCTCCGGAGAAGATGCGGGACCTCTATAGGAGTCAAGTCCGAGATGGTCATAGGCCAATTCGGTAGCAACCCTTCCTCTCGGCGTACGCTCGAGGAATCCCTCCTTGATAAGGAAAGGCTCATATACTTCCTCGATGGTTCCTGGGTCCTCGCTCACGGCAGTTGCGATGGTGCCGAGTCCGACTGGTCCGCCATGGAACTTCGTTATGATGGTGCGGAGAATCTTGTTGTCCACCTGATCGAGTCCCCTCTTGTCTATGTTCAGGGCATCCAGCGCCAGACGAGCAATAGGAAGGTCTATCCTCCCGTTCCCCTTCACCTGCGCAAAATCCCTCACCCTCCTCAGAAGGGCATTGGCGATACGGGGCGTGCCACGGCTCCTCAGCGCAACCTCCACGGCAGCCTCCTCATCGATGCCTACGCCGAGAATACCGGCGCTCCTCTTGACTATCTTCACGATATCGGAAACATCATAATACTCCAGGGCAAACGTGATTCCGAACCTCGCACGGAGAGGAGCCGTCAGAAGACCGCTGCGCGTCGTGGCCCCTACCAGAGTGAACGGGTTCAGGTTGATCCTGACGGACCTGGCGCCAGGCCCCTTGTCTATCATGATGTCAATGACAAAATCTTCCATCGCGGAATACAGATACTCCTCAACCTCCGGAGAAAGACGATGGATCTCGTCTATGAACAGCACATCCCCCTTCTCCAGCGAAGTCAGAAGACCGGCCAGGTCCCCCGGCTTATCCAGAACTGGGCCGGAAGTGATTTTCATTCCTACTCCCAGCTCGTTGGCTATGATATGGGCAAGAGTAGTCTTTCCGAGTCCCGGAGGCCCATGGAATAGCACATGGTCGAGAGATTCTCCTCTCATTTTCGCCGCAGCGATAAAAATCTTGAGATTTGATATTATCTTTGACTGCCCAGTGAAATCCGACAATTCCTGAGGGCGTATCACTCCCTCAAGTTCCTTGTCTGTTTCCTGGGCAAACCTGTTGTTCTCTGGATAGTCGGACATTTCGTCGCTCCTGTTCTTTTCTTTTTCCATCAATAAATACAAATATAGATTTTATCTTAAAAATAATGATGTTGTTTTTGTAGCTGTGAATTTGTTGAAAAGTATGGAAATCTTCTATATATCAAGATTTTGGATGAGTTGAAAATTGTTGATATCTCCTTTGAAAAAAGTTCGAAAATAAATTTGCTTTATTGCCGCAGGCTCTGCCTAGTGAATTATTATTTCTCCTGCAAAAAATCTTTTGAATACTTTTCAACACGGGAATGAACAGGTTGTCAACAGAAAAAATATTAGTTTTGTGGAAAACTTCCGAAGACATTGGAGAATATAGTAATCAGCCCTGAAAAGGTAGGACAACTGAAACGGAAGAATGCTGAAGGGAACGAGACCTATTGTTCAGGGCTCTTCCTCTCGGCAAGGTGGTTCGTGCTGTCAGAAGTGGCAGAGTCAGGCGTCCATGTAGTGATGCTTCCGGAAAAAGAAGCAGCAGAATATTGTTCATCAGACCTTTACAATCTGGTAGAAGGCGACAGGATATTTTACCTTCCCGACAGCGGAAGGAGCGTGGAGAAGAGCAACTACAAGTCTTCCCTCGGAGTACAGAGGACAAGCGCCGTCGACAAGCTGCTCGCCAGGAAGAAGAATCCCGGAGGAGACCTTCTTATTATAGTGACCTATCCTGAGGCACTCGCAGAACCCATCCCGGCGCCGGACAGCATCATGTCCTCCCTTCTGCATCTCGAGAAAGGACTCAGCATCAAGCGTGACGACATCGTAGACACCCTTCTTTCCAACGGATTCGAAAGGACAGACTTCGTGTCGATTCCCGGACAGTTCGCCATAAGAGGCTCCATAATAGACATATTCTCCTTTTCCGACAACAATCCCTACCGCGTATCATTCTTCGGAAACGAGATAGAGAAGATCACGGTTTTCAACTGCAACACACAGCTCTCGATAGAAGAAAGGGACAAGGTCGACATAGTCAGGGACCTGAGCGGCGACGTCGCAGGAGCGGACACCATGATAGAGGACATATTGCCTCCCGACACTGTCGTCTGGCTGGATTCCTCCGACATGTACAAGGATACTGACATGTATGGCAGACTGCTGGGATTCAAGCGCATATACATGGAAGTCCCGATATCTGCCACCATTGTGCCTGACGTCAGGTTCGACATTTCCCCGCAGCCTGTATTCAACAAGAACTTCGAACTACTGACCGAGGATATCCGCCAGAAAATACTCCACGGTTACAAGGTATACATATATGGCGAGAAAGAATCGCAGCTGGAGAGAGTAAGAAGCATCCTGTCCCAGAACGAAGGCATAATCCCTGAATTCGTCCAGGGCAAGAATATCCATTCCGGATTCATAGACGGCGAGACCAGGACATGCTGCTACACCGACCATGAGATATTCGACCGCTTCCAGAGGGTAGCGATGAGGCGCACGGTCGAAAAGAGCGAACAGCTGACCATCAATGACCTGAATGCCTTCAAGATAGGAGACTACATAGTCCATATAGACCATGGAGTCGGAGTGTTCGGAGGACTTGTGAGGATGAAGGACTCAAAGGGAAGGATCCACGAAGTAGTGAAGCTCGTCTACAAGGACGGTGACGTGGTCTTCGTATCTGTCCATTCTCTCAACAAGATATCCCGCTACAAGTCCAGGGATGCCGCTCCGCCCCGCATAAACAAGCTCGGCTCCAAGACATGGCAGGTGCTCAAGAGCAGCGCCAAGTCGAAAGTCAAGGACATTGCGAAAGACCTTATCCAGCTCTATGCCAAGAGAAAAGCCTCGAAAGGATTCGCATTCTCCCCCGACACCTACCTCCAGAAGGAACTCGAATCCTCATTCATGTATGAGGATACTCCCGACCAGATGAAGGCTACCGAAGCCGTGAAGAGGGATATGGAGGATCCGTCCCCGATGGACAGGCTCATATGCGGAGACGTCGGCTTCGGAAAGACAGAGGTCGCGATAAGGGCTGCATTCAAGGCAGTCACCGACGGAAAGCAGGTAGCTGTCCTTGTGCCAACCACCATCCTTTCGCTCCAGCACTTCGAGACATTCAAGTCCAGGCTGAAGGATTTCCCATGCGAAATCGAATATGTCAGCAGGCTTCGTACCGCGAAGGAAATCAGCGACATAAAGAAACGGGTAGCCGACGGAAAAATCGACATACTGATAGGAACCCACAAGATTCTCGGCAGCACATTCGAGTTCAAGAATCTCGGGCTCCTCATAATCGATGAGGAACAGAAGTTCGGAGTAAGCGCCAAGGAAAAGCTACGTCAGCTTAAATCTTCCGTGGACACTCTGACCCTGACTGCTACGCCCATCCCCAGAACCCTGCAGTTCAGCCTGCTGGGTGCCAGAGACCTTTCCGTGATAAGCACGCCTCCGCCCAACAGGATACCTGTCCAGACGGAGATCATGACATTCGACGAAAAGGAAATCAAGAGCATCCTGGACTACGAACTCCAGCGCGGCGGACAGATATTCTTCCTCCACAACAAAGTCGACGAGCTACCATCCGTCGCCGACATGCTGCAAAGGATAGAGCCGGACATGAAGATTGTGGTGGCTCATGGCCAGATGGAATCCAAGGACCTTGAAGACAGGATGCTTGGTTTCATTATGGGGGACTACGACATGCTCCTGTGCACGACAATCATAGAAAGCGGACTGGACATTCCCAATGCCAACACCATCATCATCAACCAGGCACAGAATTTCGGCCTGAGCGATCTCCACCAGCTGAGGGGCCGCGTGGGAAGGTCGAACAAGAAAGCCTTCTGCTATCTGATAGTTCCTCCCCTGACGACGCTGACCGACGATGCGCGCAGACGACTCAAGGCAATCGAGGAATTCTCCGACCTCGGAAGCGGATTCAACATTGCCATGCAGGACCTCGACATCCGAGGCGCAGGAAACCTGCTGGGAGCGGAGCAGAGTGGATTCATCTCCGACATGGGATACGAAACCTACCAGAAGATACTTTCCGAGGCCATGGAAGAACTCGGAGTCGAAACAGGCCTGACCAGCAAGAACATAAGGGACAGCTACGTCGAAGACTGCACGATAGACACCGACGAAGTCGCCCTGATACCGGATTCATACATCGGCGTACCTTCGGAGAAGCTTGCCATCTACAGGAAGCTGGATTCCATGGCGGACGATTCCGGGCTGGACAAGATGGCCGTAGAGCTTACTGACCGTTTCGGACCGATTCCTGACGAACTGATATCCCTGTTCAACATAGTGAGGATAAGGCATATAGGAGAAAAGCTCGGTTTCGAGAAGATCATAATCAAGAATGGAATACTGATCTGCCATTTCATCTCGAACCAGATGTCTCCCTACTACAAGTCGAAGACATTCGAAAGAGTGATAGCTTCCATAAACGAGAATACCCGCCTCTTCGACATGAAGCAGTCCGGAGGTCATCTCAGGATAGTATCCCGCAACGTGGATTCTGTAAGCCGGGCCCTCGCGATATTGAGAAAATTATAGAAGTTTCGTAACTTTGTAGTCTGTGTACACCAGATTATGGCTAACCTGATAGTAGACATAGGAAACACTGCCGTCAAGGCTTGCTGGTCCGAAAGCATGACTCTCGGAAAGACTGTGCGCTATCAGGGCGAAAAAGTCCAGGATTTTCTCATCTCCCTGACTCAGAGGGAAAAACCTGAAGTGATGGTCGTATCCTGTGTCTACGAAATATCCGATTCCGACAGGGAAGAGCTCGCCGCATGCTGCGGGAAACTTCTTCTGCTGGATACAGGACACACAGAAATACTGCGGCTCAGCGGACTTCCAGAATGGTTGTCCTATGACCGTGCCGCATCCATCATTGCCGCGCGCTACCTTTTCCGCGGACGTGGATGTATGGTCATAGATTTCGGAACCATCCTGACCGTAGACTTCACTGACAAGGACGGAGTCTACACCGGAGGAAATGTTTCGCTCGGATGCAGGACCAGGTTCAAGGCGCTGAACAGATATTCGAAGGCGCTTCCGCTGGTCAACATGCCGGAAGAGACTCCTGTTGTCGGGAAATCATTTCTGTCATCGATGACATCGGGTGTAGTTTCAGGCATAATGTTTGAAATAAAGGGGTACTTCGGTCTCCATCCGGACAATATCACTGTGTTCACGGGAGGTGATGCAGCATATTTTGCCGCGAAGATGGACAAGTCCGTGTTTGTTGTCTCCAATCTTGTGCTGATGGGATTGGCGAAAATAGCTGACGAATATGTCGGAAAGAATAGTTAAATATATATTGGTCAGCATCATGCTGGTCGCCTTCGGAACAGGTGTCTTCGCACAGTCCGGAGCCAATAGCCTGTATTCGCCTTATTCTGTCTTCGGAATAGGAGACCTCTATACCCAGGGAACAGCCTACAACAAGACTATGGGAGGAATAGGCATAGCTGGACGCGACGTCCGCTACATTAACTATGTCAATCCTGCCGCCATTGCTGCAAGGGACACTCTCTCTGTGATGTTCGACGTAAGCCTCTCCGAGGGCAACAAACTCTTCGAGCAGAGTAATTATAAATCTGCCAACAATACTTTCAACATCAACGACATAGCAGTGAGCATCCCTATATGGAAGAGCCTCACGGCGACATTGGGCATAACTCCTTTCAGCAGCGTTGGATACGACTACAGCTACTACGTCGATGATCCGGAGCTGATCGGAAACACAGGCGGAGTGACCTACACGTCGAACGGTTCCGGAAGCATCTACCAGGGATTCTTCGGTGCGGCTGCCAATATCGGTAGGCGTTTTTC
>CAYTXA010000007.1:14059-24600 GCA_964440865.1 uncultured Muribaculaceae bacterium
AGCTCATCCAGCGTTTTTCCGTAGGAGGGCAGCTCCTCTACTACTTCGGAAACATAGACAAGGATACAAAGGTGGACTTCTCCCTCAGCGGCTACAGGGGCATAGCCAGCGGCTACACGCTCCAGCTGAATTCTCTCGGAGGAAAGTTCGGAGTGCAGTACCAGCAGCCGCTCGGCGACAAGTACCTGACACTTGGCGCCACCTACAGGACTTCCAGCAAGCTCAAGGGCTACATCACCGACTATGACCAGGCAAGCATCGGAAGCCTTGTCGATACCTTATATAATAGAGTAGACTCTCTTGCCCACAGCGGCAAGGTGAAGATTTCCAGCGAGCTGGGATTCGGAATATCTTTCCGCAAGCCGGACAAGTGGAGCGTCGAGGTGGACTATCTGATGAGCAACTGGAACAACTCCAACATGAATTCGACCACGGGGCTCAGCAATATCGCCAACGACGTGGCATTCTCCACTACCCGTTCCCAGAGCGTACGTGCCGGATTCGAATTCATCCCGAACCGGAACGACATCAGATACTATCTCCGCACGTGTTCCTACAGGATGGGAGGATACTGGAAAAGGGAATATTATAAGCTTGACGGCAACACTGTAGATGCTTTTGGCGTGACTTTTGGAATGACATTGCCAATAGTGCGCAGGGACCGTTACAATGGCCTTACTCTCGGAGTTGACCTCGGACAGAGAGGAAGCCTGACCGGAAACATGACCAGAGAGCGGTACGTGAACTTCGTCATAGGATTCAACATCCATGACCTTTGGTTCATCAAGCCCCGCTATGACTAGAAAACAAACAAATTTTCAATAGTACTATGAAGAAATTAACAGCCATTCTTTTCGCAACCGCAGTGATGCTCTTCGGCGGGAACATCGTTTCCAACGCCCAAGGCAAGTTCGGCCCGGACAGCGCCGAATGCATCAAGTACCTGTCCTACTACAGCGATTACTACAAGAACAAGAACTATGACCAGGCTCTTCCCAACTGGAGGATGGCCTACAAGCTCTGCCCGCCCCAGTCACGCCAGAGCATCTTCATCCAGGGCAGCACTCTGATCAACTACCTCATCCGCAAGAATGCCAGCAACGCCAGCTACCAGAAGGCTCTCGTGGATACTCTGCTGACCCTCCAGGATCAGCGCGCCCAGTACTATCCCAAGTATGCAGTTACCGCAATGAACAACAAGGGGCAGTACATCATAAACTACATCAAGGATAACGACCTGATCTACAGCGGTCTCGAGGAAATCATCGCCAAGAATGACAACCAGACCAAACCTGCTCTCCTTTCCATGGACCTGAACTCCTCCATCGAGCTCTACAAGGCCGGAAAGCTTGACGCAGAGAAAGTCATCAACACCTACCAGAGGAACATGGACATCCTCGACAAGGAGACCTTCTCCCAGGCTTCCGAACAGGAAGAGGCTGACAACTTCAAGTCCGACATGGAGTCCCTCTTCATCACCAGCCAGGTAGCAAGCTGCAACAACCTGATCGCTCTCTTCACTCCCCGCTTCGAGGCCAACCCCAACGATGAGGCTCTCGTAAGCAACATCGTAAGGATGATGAGCACCACCGAAGGCTGCACCAACAACGACCTCTACCTCAAGGCTGCCACCGCTCTCTACAAGGTACAGCCCTCTGCCCAGAGCGCATACTTCCTCTACAAGCTCAACGCTGCACACAACAATGTAGCCGAGGCTCAGAAGTATATGGAAGAGGCTCTCGGATACGCAGAATTGGACAACACTACCAAGGCCGAGTACAACTACGAGTATGCTGCATTCTGCATCCAGAACAACCAGAACGGCAAGGGCTATGACGCTGCCAAGAAGGCTGCCGAGCTCGATCCCGCATATGCCGGAAAGTCCTACTTCCTGATCGGATCCGTATGGGCAAGCACCTCTTGCGGCGGAGACGAAATCAGCAGAAGGGCAAAGTACTGGGTAGCAACTGACTACATGCAGAAGGCAAAGGAGGCTGACGCTTCCCTCGCAGAAGACTGCAATCACATGATCGGCCAGTTCAGGGCATACTATCCTACTGCAGCTGACGCCTTCATGTATGACCTCTCCAACGGGCAGTCCTACACTGTAAGCTGCGGCGGCATGACTGCCACCACAACCGTAAGGACAAACGCCAACTAGGAAATTGTCTGAAATAAGGAATACTCTGAAGATGATTGCAACCGTTTCGACGGTTGCATTCATCTTTTTTTCATGCAAGTCCAAGATAGCGGAGACGGAAGGGCTCGACCTCAGCACCGCTCCACTCCAGGTAGTGGACAGTGTCAGGATGCTGCAGACCAACAAGGGCAAGGTTGAGATCAGGGTCCAGACGGGGAGAATGGAAAGGTACCAGACCGACACGTCCTCCTACGAACTTTTCCCGGAAGGAATATGGGTCTATGCCTACACGACGGACGGGGAACTCGAGTCGACGATCGTTGCCGACGCAGCCCGTCATGACGAGAAGAGCGACGAGAAAAAGGACGAGGAAGGAGATGTGTGGATGGCCTTCGGAAACGTGGTGGTACGCAACGTGATAAAGGACGAGACCATGGAGACGGATACCATCTACTGGGACCGCACCAGGAAAGAAATATACACGGACTGCTATATCCGCATGTACTCTCCGGACGGTTTCATGCAGGGATTCGGGATGCGTTCCGACGAAAGGGCGAGGAATGCGGTGATCCAGCGGCCATTCAACAGTTACGGAGTCGTGATCAAGGATACGGCCGAAGTGTGGATAGATACGGCCAATTTCATTGGCCCGCTTCTTCCTAAAACAAAATAAAATTCATAACTTCGCACTCCAATATTTTTGACTAAAATTTATTAACAGAAATGGCGGTACTCGAAAAAATCCGTGTCAAGTTCGGACTCGCTGCCTCGATCATAATTGCGATAGGTCTTCTGTCCTTTATCATCGACCCGAGCGAGCTGACGTCTGCTATCCAGTCCATGTCGTCCAAGTATGACGTAGGAGTGATTGGAGGCAACAAGATATCGTACAACGATTTCCAGGCTGACGTGCAGGATATGACCACGATCAACGAAACGTTGAGCGGCCAGTCTGCGCAGAGCAGCGAGCAGCAGAAGCAAATCAGGGATGCAGTCTGGCAGAACCTGATCTACAAGAACCTGTTCGACAAGAATGTCCGCGCTGCCGGAATAGAAGTTGGTAAGGACGAGATAGTCGACCTCACGACAGGCAACAATCTCTCTCCGCTGATCTCCCAGAATCCTGCCTTCCTCGACGAGAACGGCAGTTTCTCCGTTGACCAGCTCAACAGGTTCCTCCAGAGCCTGGATGCAGACCAGACAGGCAACCTTCGCCTCTACTGGAACTATCTGCAGAACTCCATCCTCAACAACCAGTACGACATCAAGTACGCTTCCCTGTTCTCCCGCCCGACGTCGGAGAATCCTCTGATGCTCCGCAAGGAGATCGAGCAGAACAACAACACGACCGACGTGGATTTCGTCATGGTACCCTTCGGATACCAGGAGGATTCCTCTATCGTGGTTTCCGACAGCGAGATCAAAGCCTTCTACAACAGCCACAAGAAATTCTTCCGCCGCACAAGCGAGACCAGGGATATGGAATACGTAGTGTTCGAGGTAGTTCCGTCAGCTTCCGACATCGAGGCCGAGAAGGCCGAGGTAGCCGGGCTCTATGACGAGTTCTCGACCACCGACAACATGAAGGCATTCCTGATGAAGAATTCCGACCGCCAGTATGACGAGTACTGGTACAAGGCCGGCGACCTCAAGACAATCGCTCCTGAGATCGATTCCTACGTCTGGGGCGAAGGAAACGATGGTAAGGCATCCGACATCATCACCAAGGGCAACACATTCTACATGGCCCGCGTGATGGATTCCGCGATGATCCCCGATTCTGCATATGTCCAGCACATCCTTCTCCAGGGCACTGACGCCGACCACCTTGCAGACAGCCTTCTCGCTGTAGTCAAGGGTGGAGAGAGCATCTCCAACCTCGCCGCGCAGTATTCTGCCGACAAGGGTTCCAATGTTGACGGACAGCTCGGAAACATCGGCTGGATGACCCAGAGCTACATGATCCCCGGATTCGAGTCCGTATTCACGGCGAAAACCGGCGAGCCTTTCATCCTGAAGACCCAGTACGGAACCCATGTAGTAGTAGTTTCCCAGAAGACCGCTCCCGTTGCCAAGAAGCAGGTTGCTGTTTTCCAGAAGGAGACCCTCGCCAGCAAGGAGACCTTCAACAGCTTCTATTCCCAGGCCAACAAGTTCGCAACTGCGGCTTCCGGAAGCCTCGAGAACTACAAGAAGGCAGTCGACACCATGGGCGTATATTCCCATCCTGTCAACAATATGCTTGAAAGCTCCGAGAACCTCGGCGGCATCGACGACACCAAGGAAGTCACCCGCTGGGTATTCGAGAACAAGCCCGGAAAGGTATCCGACATCATCACCGTCAACACGAACTACTTCTTTGTTGTAGCCAACAAGGCTGTCCACAAGAAGGGCTATGCAACTGTTGAGGAAGTCGCTTCCTCGATCCGCAGCCAGCTCTATCAGGAGAAGCTCCAGGCCAAGATGCTCAAGGAAGTGTCCGACAAGATCCAGGGTCTCACCGACCTCGATGCCATTGCCGAGAAGCTTGGAACCAGCGTAAGCCACCAGAGCGGCATTGCATTCTCCGCGATCAACAACCAGAGCCTTGACCCGGCATTCGTAGGTGCTCTGTCTGTTGCTCCCGAAGGAAAGGTAAGCGGTCCTGTCGTAGGCGACATTGCAGTCTATGTATTCAAGGTTACCGGCCGCGATACAGGCTCCTTCTACACGGAGGATGACGCAAAGAACCGTGATGCCCAGCTTGCTGCCTACAACACCCAGATGATCATTCCGGTCATGATGGACGAGGACGGCGTGGAAGACAACAGGGCAAGATTCTTCTAGCGCGCATAACTTTTTACGATTCTTTACCTCGGACCCGATGTCTTTCGCGACATTGGGTCCGTGTTTTATTGTGTCGCAATATCGCTTATGCTCCTCGTTTTCCGGGGAGAAATTCCGGCCGCGGATTCACTCGATGCCGTATTCTGGAACCTCGAGAACTTCTTCGACTGGACAGACCGCGGCGGCGGAGAGTCCGACAAGGAATTCTCCTCATTCGGCGCAAGGCACTGGAGCAAGAGGAAGTTCACGCAGAAGTGCGAGGCCATCTCAAAGGCTGTCTACTGGATTGCCGGACGGAATTCCCGTCTGCCGGACATATTCTGCGTAGCGGAGGTGGAAAACAAGTATGTCCTCGGGAAACTGCTGGAAATCACTGCCCTGCACAAGGCAGAATATGAGATAGTCCATTACGATTCCCCCGACACCAGAGGAATCGACGTTGCCTTGATGTACAGGCCTTCAGAGCTGGAACTTCTTGGCAGCAAGCCTGTCAGGGTACATCCCCCTCCCGGCAGGGACCTGTCCACAAGGGATATGCTCCTCTGCCAGTTCAGGCGGAGGAGCGACGGAGCAGAATTCTCCGTTGTGGTCAACCACCACCCGTCAAAGTACGGAGGCGGGGAATCCGACTGGAAAAGGGAAATCGTGGTCGGGCGTCTGCATGCCCTCTGCGACTCGCTCCTTGACAGCGGAGAGGAGGAAATCATAGCAACAGGAGACTTCAACGACACTCCGGAAAATCCCGTCCTGGCAAAGATTTCCCCGACCCTTCTGAACCTGGCCCTGCCGCTTGCGGAAAGAGGAGCGGGCAGCATCCGCTTCGACGGAAAATGGGAACTCATAGACATGTTCCTCGTGTCGGAGCGCCTTTCCGGCTCGAGGATGGAAGTCCTGAGGATTCCATTCCTTCTGACGCGGGACAAGGCGCACGGAGGGGACAAGCCGCTGCGTACATACGCCGGACCCCGCTTTCTGGGCGGGGTCTCGGACCATCTTCCGGTATTTCTCAGATTTTCGCCTTAGTAAATATGGATTCCCTACACGTTGAAGAGGAAATGTGTAGTTAGCTCTTTATCCATTTGGTTTTCAAAACTTTGCACGGGGTACAAAACGCGCGGGGGACAAAATAGGGCCAAAACATACAAAAAACCGCGTGGAACTTTTGGAGGGTGTAACAAGTTAGGCAAGGCCAAAAACTCCATTTCCGCGCGGCTTTCTGCAAAGGTAGTAAAAATTTCCATAGGTGCAACCCCCAGGGCGGCTAATATTCCGCCGCAAGCGCTCTTATTGTTTCATAGGGGACAAAAAAGGCTTTACCCCCTGGGTGTTCTATCAGCAAGCCCGCGCCGCTAATATCCCGGTAATAGGCCCGCCCGTTCCGGGCCAATAATACCCCAGCGCCGCCGGGCATTTCGGCAAGTACACTTTTAGGCGCGCCGCCCTCATCAAGAGCCGCAAAGCCGCTTTCAAATACTTTCCTATTCATACCCTACAAAATAGCGGGGTAAATGGTAACGCCCAGGGAGCCGGGGGCGGGCCTGGAAAGGCCCAGCTTTTGCAACCCTCTACGGCCAAAAGGTATAAGGGCGTTTGCATCCTCTGCGGTATAGTCCCATACCCCGGCCCGGTTGTAGAATTTGGGGGCTTTCTCTACGCCAGGGCGGGCCAGGCCAAAGAAAGAGATAAGGGCGCGGGCGTTTGCATCCTCTGCGGCAAGGCGTATTTGTCCGCCGCTTGCAATAGCGCCCAAATTGGGCATATAAAACCCAGCATTTGCGGCTAATTCCTTGCGGGCCTGGGCGGGCAATCCGGCCAGGGTCTTAAGATAGGCCGCGCTCATTTTCGCCGCTGCGTCCCGCATCCCCTCCAGGTTTTCCACAAAGGCCGCTTGCGCGTCCGTTTCCGCGTATAGGGTGCAAAAGTCCTCCAGGCGTTCCGCTGCATCCGGCGCGGTTATGGTTTCCCCCTTTTTGCCAATTGACAAAACCCCGGTGCGCAATAAGGTTTCAAGTTCCGGCACGGCATCCAGGCCCAGGAAAGGCGCGCGGGCCTCTTTGGTCTGCATCATTATAAGCCGCCTATTAAATTTTGTTTCCTCGCTTAAGGGGGCGGGGTGTTCTACCTCATCCGGCAAGATAATATTTACAACTTTGGGGGTGTAATCCTCTCTGCCCCATTCGCAAGGCATCCCGGCGGCATCCGCTGCCCGCTGCAAAATTTCGTTGCAAAGATATTCCCGCGCGGCTGGCTCAAAGGCCAAAACCCAAAGGGCGCGCGTATTCCAGGGCAAGGCCGGAAATTGGGCGCGCATAGCATCCCCGGCGGCGGTTACTCTTTGCGCCGCAATAGGTAGGGCGTTTTCCAGGCGTTTAAGCCTGGCGGTATCAGTAAAAACGTGTTTTTTCATACTCTTTTGTTTGTTTTTGGGCCGTTTCCGGCCAAAGTTCCGCAAATTCAAAAAATTGGTTTTCATATTTTTGGTATTTGGGCGCATTAGGGTAAAAGTGACGGAAATTGAAAAAATCACTTTTCGAGGCGCGAGGCTGGGGGCGAGGTTTAGCGGGGTACACCCCCATTTAAAAAAATACCCCCCCGGTGTCTGCGTTCACTTATCCCCGGCCCGGCGTTCCCGCCTGGCACGTTTGGCCGCTGCTTTCTGCTTTCGCTCTGCCTCCCGGTGTCTGCGCTCTGCTTTATACTTGTAATCCTGGCGGGATTGGTTAGCGGCTTTGTAGGCTGCTTTTCTCATTTCCGCCCTCCCGCCGCTTTTCGCATTTGGGTAACTTGGGCGGCGGCGCGTTCCCTGGCGCTGGGCCTGGGCTTTGGCTTTGTCCCGGTTTCCTTGCGCATTTCGGCAACTTGCGAGGCGCTGCGGCGCTCTCTAATCTTGCGGGCGGTTTCCGGGGTTTCCGGGTTAAAATAATGCGGTTTTACCCCGTTTTCAGTTTCCCGCAAAAAGGTTTTTTCCTTTTGGCTTTTCTCTCTTTTCATCGGTTTTCGTGTTTTTCGTTTGCGTGTATTGCGGCCCTTTTTTCCGCTGGCGTGGCCGCGTCCCAGGTAATAAGTTCCTCAAACATTTCGTTAATTTCCGCCGTTATGGTTGTGGGCTGGCGGGCTAATTCCTGGGCGCTCATTTGCCGCCGGGCGGCGTATTGCGCCACTTGGGAAAGCAAGGCCCGCGCAAAGGCGCAAACGTTCTTAAATCCCCCGGCCAGGGCCAGGCGTTCCGCTTGCTCATACTCCGCCGCTGGTAGGCTTATATTTAGGCGTTTTCTCATAGTTCCAGGCCCTCAAAATCGTACTTGCCTATTTCCTGGCGGGTGTGATAGAAAAACGTTCCAATACCCGCCGCGCGGCCCTGGTAGCCTTTTAGAAAGCTGCTATATTTCGCGTCCGTTTCCGCCGCCGTATATTTGGGGTGAAATTGGCTAATTCTATGCGCGAAATCCCGCCCGGCCTCCCCAAACGTATTTGCAAGGGGTGCAAGTAGTCCGCCCGTCCAGGTATCATAATCCGCCGTAATATCCAGGCGGTTAGCCTCCAAATAAGATATAACGGCCTCCACTTTGGCGGCGGTTTCGGCTGCGTCAAGTTCCCGGCCCAGGGTTTCCCGCGTGGTGTGTTCCCGTTCCGGCAAGGTGTAAGAGTAAGGCCGGGCGGCGGTATTTATATACGGGTCAGCATCCCAGGAAACAAACTTTTTGCGGCCTATGTTTTTGCAAGCCGGGTCAAGGGTAAGGCCGCATTTCTCAAAATCCACTTGCAGCGCTTTGTAATAGTCCCGGTATTTGGCCGGGTCTGCAATAGGGATTAAAAGAGAATACCCAGCGCCCCGGCAAGATAGACCGCAATAGGCCACAAAAGGCACGCGCCAAATTTCGGCCTTAAGGTCAAAGCCGCCCAGGGCGGTATTTTCCCCTTTTTCCGGCTTATAGTCAATATCCGCGTATAAAAAGCCGCTGGGCGCAATAAGGCCGCTATTATCCGGGTGTCGGAAAGTCCCGGCGGGCATAAAGCACGGCAAGGCATCTTTTAGGGCCTTTTGTTTGGCCGGGTTTTTCTCTGCCCTTATTGCCTCAACTTTGGCGCGCCAGGCATCCGAAAAGAGCGCTTGCGCCAGGGAAATAGTTTCTATTTCGCTATCGTCTGCGTTTACGCAAGGCAAAAAGGAAACTTGCGCCGCTATAAGTGTTTGTTTCATAGATAATTAGCTTAATTGGTGCAATAGTGCAAAATAGGTGCAATTATAGTGCAACTGCACTAAACGCGGCCAATTGGTGCAAAGGTGCAAAAGCGTATATATAGAATACGCTTGCACCCTTTTTGCACCTATGCCGCTATGCGTGTTAAATATCATCTTCGCCGGGTATATCTTGGAACGGGATAAAATAGAAAGTCTTGCGGCCCTCCATTTTCCTATCAAGCGCGTGGGCAAGGGTTGCGGCTTTTATAGCATCCTGGGCGGTGCGCTTGCTCTTTTGGTAATAGTCCATATACGCGGCCACAAGTTCCCCGGCGGTTAGGCGCTGGGCATCCGCGAAAAGCGGCGCAAAGGCTTTGTTTAGGGCCGCAAATCTTTCTAATTCGGTGTTACCCTCTGCGGGTGCTGCTATCTTGAAATCATCCGCAAACGTGAAAGAGAAAGCCGGAACGGGCGCAAAGCGGCTAAAAGGCTGCGTTACCTGGGCGGTGTTCCCCTCTTTGTTTACCTGGTATATTTCGGCGCTCTTTTGCTGCATTATTGCGCCCAGGTGTCCCCGCGCCTCATCGTTATACTTGTTTGTATGGATAAGGCCCAAAATAGCCGCGCCGTACTTTTCCGCGTGTGCCTCTAATTGCCTTACTACGGCCCGGCTCTTTTCCTCATCGTTAAACGCCTGGCACAAATCTACTACCCCGTCAAGAAAAACGAAATCTGCGGCGTTTTCCGCTATTGCCTGGAGTGTAGCGGCCAGGGCATCCGCCGGGCCTCCAAAGCCGCGCAAGGCTACAATTTTAAGGCGTTCCGGCGGGGTGTCAAGTCCGGCCATAGAAAGCACGGCCTTTGCCTTTTGGCGCAAGGTGTTTTTGTCTTGCTCCGTGTCAATCCACAAAACGGCCAAATTATCCCGGCTGGGCGTTATGCCTATAAATTCCCCCTTAAGGGCGGCGGCTATCAGCGCCAGGCCCGCCGCGCTCTTTCCGGCTTTCTTTGGGCCTTGCAAGGTGTGGAGGTTTGCCCGCGCTATTAGGCCGTATTTGCCGCCCAGGGTAAAAAGAAAATCTATCGGGGCATCCTCCCCGGTAATATCCAAATACGGCACTTTTAGCCCCGTTTCCTGGGCGGTTTCGTGGACGGGGAAAAGGTCAAGGCGTATTTGTGTGCGGCTGCTCATTACTTAAGGGGATTAGCGGCGCAATAGGCGGCGGCGCGGGCCGCTTGTTCCGCCTGGGTTGGAACGGCTTGCAGCCTGGCGGCGCGCCAGCTTTCCAGGGCCGCGCGGTCAAACATAATAAGCCGCCCGCCGTATTTGTAAAAGGGTATTTTGCGGGCGCTGGTTAGCCTATAAAGATAGCTTTTCTTAAGGCCCAGGAA
>CAYTXA010000008.1:0-24018 GCA_964440865.1 uncultured Muribaculaceae bacterium
AGTTCAGGATGTCAATCTGCTTCTTTCCCATCGCCTTGCGCAGCTTGTCGGCCTTTCCCTTGGAGAATCCGGAAATCTTCTGGGAAATCAGCATGACCTGCTCCTGGTAGACAGTGACTCCGTAGGTCTCCTTCAGGTATTCGCCCATTTCCGGAAGGTCGTAGGATATTTCCTCCTCGCCCCTCTTCCTCGCTACGAATGACGGAATGTAGTCCATGGGGCCCGGACGGTAGAGGGCATTCATGGCTATAAGGTCCTCGAAACGCTGCGGATGGAGCCTCTGCAGCCATTCCTTCATACCCGAGGACTCGAACTGGAACACGCTCTTCGTATCACCCCTGGAATAGAGGTCATATGTCATAGGGTCGTCTATCGGGATGGCTTCGATGTCGATATCCTCCCCGGTGCGCTTCCGGATCAGGTCTAGGCATTCCTTGATGATGGACAATGTCCTCAGCCCGAGGAAGTCCATCTTCAGCATTCCGACCTCCTCGATGTACTGGCCCTCGTACTGCGAAACCCAGACTTCCTGGTTCGTGGCCTTGTCCCGGTCCAGCTTGATCGGGATGTAGTCCGTGAGGTTGCCGCGGCCGATGATCATCGCGCAGGCATGGATGCCTGTCTGGCGGATGCAGCCTTCCAGCTTCACGGCGTAGTGCAGGACTTCCTGCACCAGCGGCGTCCCGTTCTCGTATTCTTCCTTCAGTTCGGGAATATACTTGACGCAGTTCTTCAGGGTCGGCTTTATGTCCTTCGTCTCCCCGTTCTCTGTCACCTGGAACGGCCTGTCGGGAATCATCTTTGTCAGCCTCTTGCTCTCGTCGAGGGAAAGGTGGCTGATGCGCGCGACATCGTTTATTGCGCTCTTCGCCGCCATCGTGCCGAACGTGATGACGTGGGAGATGTGGTCCATGCCGTAGTGGCGCTGGACGTACTGGATGACCCTGTAGCGGCCCTCATCGTCGAAGTCCACGTCGATATCCGGCATGCTGATTCGCTCGGGGTTGAGGAATCGCTCGAACAGGAGTCCGTACTTGATCGGATCCAGGTTGGTGATCCTCAGGCAGTAGGACACGACGCTTCCTGCAGCGGATCCACGCCCCGGGCCCACGGAAATCCCGTTGTCCTTGGCCCAGTTGATGAAGTCCTGCACGATCAGGAAGTAGTCCGGGAATCCCATCTTGCTGATGGTCTTGAGCTCGAAATCAATGCGTTCCGCATGTTCCTCGTCGAGCTCGCCGTAGCGCTTAGCCGCGCCCTCGTAGCAGAGGTGGCAGAGGTATGCCACGGAATTGCAGAATTCGTCGCCGCGGTATTTCCCCGTCTCGTCGTTGCGTCCGGCGTCGATTATGTCCTTGTATTTCTCGAGATAAGAATTGAGATTTGCCAGGAATTCCTCCGGAAGCTCGAATTTCGGGAGCACGTGGCCACGGTCGATCGTGTAGCTCTCGACCTTGTCCGCAATCTCCACGGTATTGTCGATCGCCTCCGGATGGTCAGGGAACAGAGCCCTCATCTCCTCCTCGCTCTTCAGCCATTCCTGCTGGGTGTAGCGCAGGCGGTCCGTATCGTCGACGTATGCATTGGTAGTCAGGCAGATGAGCCTGTCATGGGCCGGGCCGTCCTCCTTACGGACGAAGTGAGAGTCGTTTGTCGCTATGACCTTGACGCCGTGCTTTTTGGCAAGTTCGAATATGACCTTGTCATACTTTTCCTGCAGTTCCCCCGTCTCGGGAGAAAGCCCCGGAACTTCGGTCCTGTGCAGCATCACCTCGAGATAGTAGTCCTCACCGAAGACGCTCTTGTACCATTCTATTGCCTCTTCCGCACCTGCTATGTCCCCCGCCAGGATTTTCTGCGGCACCTCGCCGACCATGCATGCGGACGAACAGATCAGGTCCTCATGGTACTTCTCGATGATCTCCCGGTCAGCCCTCGGCCTGTAGTACATACCCTCGATGTGCGCGAGCGACACGATCTTCATCAGGTTCTTGTAGCCATTGTAGTTCTTGGCAAGCAGGATCAGGTGGTAGTACTTCTTGTGGTCCGCGTCCTTGAGACGGTGGTCGTAGCCCCTCGTCACATAGATCTCGCAGCCGATGATGGGCTTGATCTCCGGATAGTCTTTCGCAACCTTCAGGAACTCCTTGATGCCATACATGTTTCCATGGTCGGTGATTGCCAGCCCCTTGAGCCCGATCTCCTTCGCCCTCGCGAAGAGATCCGGAATGGAGGACAGACCGTCAAGGATGGAATACTGTGTATGGACGTGGAGGTGTGCGAAAGCCATTTTCTTATTTTTCAAAAAGCCCGGGTCACAGGCCCGGGCTCATTATCAAGTTAAATATCAATTACTTGGAAGATTTGCCCTGCGCGAGTTTCTTTGCGTGGGCCATCGTTGCATCATACATGACCGGAGTACCGATCATGATGGAAGCATAGGTTCCGATGGCAACTCCCAGGCAGAGGGCAACCGACAGACCTCTGATCGACTCACCTCCGAAGATCGCGATGGCAAGCATCGGGATGAACGTGGAGACTGAGGTGTTGACCGTACGGGTAAGGGTTGCATTCAGGGCCGTATTCACATTCTCCTTGAAGTCCATGTTCGGGTGCAGACCCTTCATCTCACGGATTCGGTCGAAGATAACCACGTTATCGTTGATGGCGTATCCGATGATCGTCAGGATTGCCGCGATGAACGTCTGGTCGACGTCAAGGTTGAAGGGCAGGATTCCCGAGAAGAGGGAGAAGAAGCCGATCACGATGATGGAAGTGTGGGCAAGCGAAACAACGCCGCCAAGTCCCCAGGTCCATCCACGGAACCTTGCCGCAATGTAGGCGAATATTACGAACAGGGAGAGGAGGACAGCGATGATGGCATCCCTTCTCATGTCGTTTGCAATCGTAGGCCCGACCTTGTCGGAAGATATGATACCGTTCGGGTTCTCGAGCGTCGACTTGAACTCATCGTAGGTGAGGTCCTCGGCGTAGAAGCCTTTGACCGCGTTGTAGAGCATCTCTTCTACCTCTGCGTCTGTCTCGCTGGACTCATCGTTTACCTTGTAGGTAGTAGTGATCTTCATCTGGGTAGGACCACCATACTGCTTGACCTCGACGGAGGAATTGTCGTTGGAGAATACATCCTCTGCAGCGGCACGGACAGCCTCGGCTGTCTGCGGCTGGTCGAAGCGTACTACGTAGGTACGGCCACCGCTGAAGTCAACACCATAGGTGAAGCCCTTGATGAAGATGGATCCGAGAGCGATCAGGATGATGATTCCGGAAATCGTGTAGGAGTACTTGCGCTTGCCGAGGAAGTCGACATGGGTATTCTTCAGGAAGTTCTTGGTCAGATCGTTGGTGAAGGATACCGTCTTGCCCTTGGCGATGCGGTCATCGATGATCAGACGCGTGATGAAGATGGAGGTCAGCACGGAAGTGATGATACCGATGATGAGGGTGGTGGCGAAGCCCTGTACAGGACCGGAACCGAAGATGAAGAGGACGATACCGGTAAGGAGGGTGGTCACCTGACCATCGATGATGACGGAATAGGCATTCCTGTATCCGTCGGCGACAGCCTTTCCGAAGCCCTTGCCGGAAGCAAGCTCTTCCTTGATACGCTCATAGATGATAACGTTCGCATCGACCGCCATACCCATTGTCAGGACGAGACCGGCGATACCCGGAAGCGTCAGGACTGCTCCGAAGGAAACGAGCGTTCCGAAGAGGAAGAGCACGTTGCACAGAAGAGCAATATCGGCGATCAGACCTCCTCCGCTATAGAAGAAGATCATGTAGCAGAGGACGAGGATGAACGCGATGATGAAGGAAAGCATACCTGCCCTGATCGAACGGGAACCCAGAGACGGTCCCACGATCTGCTCCTGGATGATCTTTGCCGGAGCGGGAAGCTTACCGGACTTCAGCACGTTGGTAAGGTCAGTTGCCTCGTCCACAGTGAAGTTTCCGGTGATGGAGGAAACTCCTCCGGTGATCTCGGACTGGACTGTAGGATAGGAATATACGAGTCCGTCAAGCACGATGGCAACCTGCTTGCCGATGTTGTCCTTTGTCAGGCGGGCCCATACATTGGCACCCTCGGCGTTCATGGTCATGGAAACGGAGGGAGCACCCTTGCCGGTGCCGCCGCCTTCGTATGCTACGCGGGCCTCGGTAACGCTGCCTCCGTCAAGAGGAGCCTTGCCGTCGCGGGACGCAGCCTTGATTGCGACGAGTTCATAGACATTGCCGCCCTGCACGTACTCGGAAGGAGCGACGCTCCACATCGGCCTGAATTCAGCCGGGAAGAGCTCCTTGACGCGCGGGAGGTTGAGAAGCCTGTTGACTACAGCGGTGTCTCCGCCCTGTGCGAATCCGATGCAGGCGTTGCCCCTCATCTGGGAAGGAGTGAGGACTGCGAACAGCGGGTTCTGCTTCTTGTAGAGCTCGATGTCAGCCTCGTCTGCGGATGCATTCTGGCTGATCTCCTGCTGGAGAAGAGTGTCGGATGCTGCGCTCTCGGCTGTGGTGTCGGCTGCGGAAGCCTCTGCCGGAGCCGCAGATGCTGCAGAGTCAACCGATGCAACCTGCTGGATACCAGTGATCTTTTCGAGCTCATCTGCGCTCAGGGTCTGGGCGAGAAGGGTATTGGCCTCGTTGAGGTATGTCGCGATCTCGTCATAGGAGTAGGTCGGCCAGAACTCGAGGGAAGCGGTTCCCTGGAGCAGCTTGCGGACACGCTCGGGCTCCTTGACACCAGGCAGCTCGACGAGAATCCTACCGCTGTTTCCGAGCTTCTGGATGGACGGCTGGGTCACACCGAAGCGGTCGATACGGTTGCGGAGCACGTTGAAGGAGTTGCTGACTGCGCTCTCGGCATCTTCCCTGATGACGCTGATCACATCGTCGTCGGAGGATTCCGGAGAGATCCTCTCCCTCATCTCGTAGGTTCCGAAGATGGAAGCGAGCCTCTGGCCGTTGCCAACCTCTTTCCATGCCTCCGAGAAGAGAGTGATGAAATCGGAATGGGATGTTGCAAGGCGGGACTGGGCAAGTTCCATGGCCTTGTTGAACTCTGGAGTGGCATTTTCGCCTGCCAGAGCCTTGACAAGATCCTGGAGCTGCACCTGCAGCATGATGTTCATACCGCCCTTGAGGTCAAGTCCGAGGTTGATCTCCTTGCTCTTGACGTCCTTGTAGGTATATCCGAAATAAACTTTCTCGTTGGATACCGAGTCGAGGTACCAGCGGTTCCTGTCATCGTTGAGAGAGTCGAGCACATAGGCGCGGTCCTCTTCAGGGATGAGAGCGAATGCGGGAGTCTGCTCGTACTTAGCAACAGCCACATCGGCATATTTCTTGGCCTTCTTCTCCTGGATGTTGGTCACAGCAGTGAAGGCAAGCTGCCAGATGCAGGCTATTCCGATCAGAATCGCCACAAGTCTGATTGCTCCTTTGCTTTGCATTGTTAGGTAGTTTTATAATTTATTATTTTATAATCAGTTATAAACCTTTGAGGGCGTCGCGCAAAAATTGCCGCGACACACAGAAAGGCATAAAGGATTGCAAATTTAGTAAAATTTCCGAATAAAATCCCAAGAATCAGTTCGGTATTATCTTTTCAGGAGACACGTTCCCGATGAAAAATTTTGTCCTCCGCAAAATAAATTATGTGGAATTGGAAAAATGTTGTATATTTGCAGTCCTTTGTGGAGAATTCGGTGATCGAATCCGTTTCCCCGGGAATCCGGAGAGGTGGGTGAGTGGCTGAAACCACCAGTTCGCTAAACTGGCGTACTCGTTTTGGGTACCAAGAGTTCGAATCTCTTCCTCTCCGCACTTGAGGGTGACAGAAAAGCCTGAGACTTTGACGTCATCCTCTTTTTTTTGTACCCGCCCACACCCTTCCTGCCTCCCTGCCACTCCCTGCTTCACTTCCTGCCGCCGCACCTGCTCCCGACACCGCCCCTATCCTCCCGACCAATCCCGACCATCCTCAACCACGACTTTTCCCCCACTTGCCACACCTGTGCTACGTTTTCGCCTCCCGGCGTAGCAATTCCCTCGTTTTTCCGTGTTCCTGCTAAGTTTTCGGCTTTCAACGTAGCAGCGCCGTTCTTTTACCGCTCCTAAACGCCCCGAAGGTCAGGGCGGATACACGTGAAAAGGTTTTAAATGCGACTTCGCCCGACCCTAGGGTTAGGTGGATACACACGAAAAGGTTTTAGGCGCGACTTCGTCCGACCTTCGGGTCAGGGCAGGGAGACGGAAAAGGTTTTAGGCGCGACTTCGTCCGGGCTTGGGGTGGGGGTAAGGCGTACGGATGAGTTGCTTAAGGGGATGAAGTGGGCTGAAGGAGTTGGCTCGCCATGGAAGTGCGGTCAAGCGTACCCATAGTGACGCTATGGGTACTGCGGCTCCGACCCATGACCGCATTTTTTGCCGGAAATGACGTTATGGGTCGCGGTTATGGGTACCGATGACCGCGGAATAACGATTTAAGTGTAGCTATGGGTCGGCACCGAGCTACCCATAACCGCACTTGGCAAGTTGATGCTCCATTAGGCGCTAATCACGAATCGAGATACGGGGACGCTCAATCATCTGCCAAGGGCGAAGCGGAGTCCGAGGCGGAAGTCTGCGGCGAACGGGTGGTTGCTGTAGAAGGTGGAGAGGGAAGAACTGTTGTCGAAGTAGTAGCTGACGCCAGGCTGGAAGTAAACCCCAAGGTGGTCATTGAACATGTAGGAGAGGACGGCCGAGGCGTTGGCAGAGAACTGCAACTTTTTCATCGACAGGTTCTTGCCGCCGTCTGGCAAAATGTCTGACGGAACGGCCCCGTCTGAAGTCAGCTTCCCATGGACCAACTTCTCCGCGGCAAATCCTCCATGGGCCGCTACGCTGAATCCCCCAAGAGAAAGAACCTGATATTCAGCCCCGAGCGGAATTCCTATGAAATCCAGCTTCTGGCTCAGCGGATAGGTGATGTATGAGTCGCTGTTGCCGACTGTGCGGTCGATACTGGAGGAGTGGTGGCTGTACATGAGTCCGGAAACCAGCGAAATCCTGGATGACAGAGGATATGCCACGGTCAGGGCGAAGCGGACGGGATGCCGGTGGTCGGCTTCGTCATTGACAGTGTTCTGCTTATAGATCGGGCCGCCGTCCGCCATGAGGGCTGAAGCTGACGGAATCCCATCCTGGAGGGCCTGGTCTGCCGAAGATGAGCCCAGGGAAGAAAGGGAGATGCCGGAGCCTTCGAGCCCGAGCCTTAGCCTTCCGGAGGATTCCTTTCCATTGTCCTGGTTTGCTGCCAACCATTCGTCCATCGTGATGGTCCCATCGTGGGCTGCTTCATCGTCGGATCCATTGTCTCTGTTTCCGGCGGCAGTGTCCTGGACGGCATCTTCGGAAGAGGAACCGGAGGCATCTTCGGAGGTGGAGCCGGTAGCAATTTCGGAGGAGGAATCGGTGGCAGTTTCAGATATGGAGCCGTCTGCGTCTTCGGAGGAAGATCCGGCTTCAGATTCGGGCGCAAATGCATCAGAAGCAACACCGGACAGCAGGGCGGCAGTGTGGCGGGACGGAACCTCATTCAAAGGCTCGGGGGCAGGAATGTCTCCGGTCATGACAACAGGCTCGTTGTCGGCGAGCATGACGGCAGGAGCGTCGGCAGGGCCACGTCCGCCGAAGCCGATGAGCGCGACTACGGCGACCGCAGCGGCAACACCTACCGCCGTGGCGAAGAATGGAACCAGCCTTAGCTGACGCCTGCGTCTCCCCGTCCGGGCGATGACATCGTCCAGCGACACGCCTTCGGTCTCCACCTCGAAGCCATCCAGCGATTTCTTGAATTTATCTTCCCATTCTTCCATTTCTGTAACTTTCTATTTCTTGCCTTAAGAGGCGCTTTGCACGCAACAGCTGCGACGCCGATGAATTCTCCGCTATTCCGAGTTTCTTGCCTATCTCCTTGTGGGACAGATTCCCGAACACATAGAGGTTGAACACTGCCCTGTATCCGTCCGGCAGACGGCGTATCATCTCCAGAAGCTCTTTCTGCGGAATTCCTGCGGGGTCCGGGTCTGTGTCATCCACGACATCAGGAAGGACATCCACAGGCTTCTCCACCAGCTTCTTCTTCCGCCGCAGGAACATGAGCGCCTCATTGGCGACAATCCTGGAAGCCCATGCCGGAAGAGAACCCTCCCCGCGGTAGGAAAACGACGACACGTTCGAGAATATCTTCACGAGAGAATCCTGAAGCACATCCTTGACGTCATTGTCATCGGGGATATAGCGAGAACAGACGGCGGCGAGGCGCCCTGCATACATCTCATAGAATGAGCGCATTGCTGACTCCTCGCCACGCATGAGGCCATCGGCCACCTGCTTTTCCGTCTGTTTCCTGCTTCCCAGCATCTATTTTCTAGTACGGTACTTGAACTTCACGGTCTTTTCGCCGGAGAATGAGTTCCACCTTAGAGTAAGGTCCACATACTTTCCCTCCGTGTCGGGAAGATCCGAAAGCCTGAAGGCAACAAGCCCGTCGCCGATTCTTCCGACAGAGGTGTCTCCCGCGGCATCATGCCTGAATACTACCTCGTAGGGATCATTCGGATTGCACCCGGTCACAAGGTTGACCATGTGCGGCTTGAGGCTCTCTCCCCAGCGTGTCCTGAAGCGGAGCGTAAGGTATCCGTCCTCTACGACCGTCTGCCATCCGTCCACGATCTCCACCGGATCGTTGCCGTATTTCGCGATGTCCTTCTCGGCAGAGCCTTCAGTGCGGACAGCGGGCTTCGTCCTGATGCTGTCCATCCAGTTGACAAACACGATCCCGGCGTTCTTGTCCACCGTAGAAGCGCTCAGCAGCGCGCGGACCTCCTTGTTGCCGAAAGGAGAGGCGGTCAGGTTGGAAGCCTTCAGGGTAGTGTTGTCGTCCAGCTGCATCGTGAAGGCCTTTCCGTCGGAAGAGGGTTTCACGGTTACGATGGCGTTCGCACGGTAGTCAACGTAGTTGATGTCGTCGTCCTTGTCACATGAAGTGGCGGTGAGGACCATTGCGAAGGCAGGCAACAGGCCTGCGGCAAATTTCAGAAATCTTGTTTTCATATTGCAGTTTTTTGTTTTTCTGCCCTATATATTCAGGATATCCCGAAATCTTGCATCAAGAAGGAAAAATTTTTCAAAATTTATTTTTCCGCAATTTCGCCGGAGCGGTAGGCGGCCAGAAGAGCCTGCAGGTCACGGATCTGCTCGCGCAGCTCCTCGCCCTTGTCCGTGTCGGCCACAAGAACCCTGTGGGCGCTGAGCTCCACCAGGTGGGTAGTCCCCTTGATGTCGATCTCTCTCTCGACAGCATCCTGCTTGCTCGTGAAAGGCTCGTGCTGGACCAGCTCCAGCGAACGGCTGTGATAGACAAGCGTGTATCCTGCGATTCCGGTCTCCTTGTGGTATGGCTCCGAGAACCCTCCGTCGATCACGAGCAGCCTGCCACCAGCCTTGACGGGATTCTCTCCGCTGAGCACATGGACAGGAACATGCCCGTTGATGATATGCCTGTTCGGTCCGTTTACCCCGAAGGCATCGAGGATTCCGTCCACGACCCTTGGGTCGTCCCTGTACTTGAAGTACCACCCGTTCTCCTCATGCCAAGTCTCCTTGTCAGTCAGGAAGTAACGCTCGAAAGTAGCCATTTTCGACTTGTCGAACAGAGGACTGTCGGGACCGCACCACAGATACAGGAAATAGTCGATTGCGACACGCCTTTCCTCCTCCGGGGCGCCGGGCTGGAAAGCCTCGCGGATTTGCATACCCATCGTGTGCATGAGCTCCTTCCCCTTGAGCATCTTTCCCTTGACTTCCACCTCCCTTAGGCTGCCGTCCTCGTTGAGGGGGACGGACGCGTGGAAGAGCAGATTGTTGTTGTAGATGCCGTAGAGGCAGCCATGGCGCAGCATCAGGGCAATATGGCGGCGAAGTTTCTCGTTGACCATGAACGTATGGCGCAGCTTATGGATCAGCTCCTCTTCCGAAGGGGAAAGGTTGTCCGGGTCGGACGGGTCGATTGTCGGGAAGCTACAGCTCGACATCTTGTATTTCTTCCCGTCCAGGGTCACAGTTCCGTCGGCGTAGTCCACATGGTCCAGAAGCATCCTGCTCTGCATGCTCCATCCGGGATACTTCCGGAACAGGGAATCCTCTATCTTGAACTGGATCACGGAGATAGCCTTGTGCATCCTGGCCGTCAGCTGGCGGTCTTTCTCCGGCATGTCGCCCGCTTTGCCGAGAGGCTTCGGCATGAACTCAGTACACGGGTCGTCGCCGTATGTCTCCATGGCAAACGTCGTCAGCGGGACGAGATTGATCCCGTATCCTTCCTCGAGCGTCTCGAGGTTGGCATAGCGCAGGGATATCCTCAGCACGTTGCAGATGCATGCCTCGTTGCCGGCAGCCGCTCCCATCCAGAGAATGTCGTGATTCCCCCACTGCATGTCCCACTTGTGGTAACCCATGAGAGTGTCGAGGATGAAATGTGCTCCCGGACCGCGGTCGAACACGTCACCGAGCAGGTGAAGCTGGTCGATGGCAAGGCGCTGGATGACATTGCTGATCGCCACGATGAAATCGTCCGCCCTCCCGGTGTCTATGATGCTCTCGATGATGGCGTTGACGTAGGCCGTCTTGTTCGTGTCGGCAGTGCTCTCCTGCAGCAGTTCCTCTATTATGTAGGAGAATTCGTCAGGCAGGGCTTTGCGGACCTTCGAACGGGTATATTTGCTGGCAACTTCGCGGCACACTGCGACAAGGCGCAGAAGAGTGATCTGGTACCAGTCGCGCATGTTTTCTTCCTTCGCCTTGACAAGGCTCAGCTTCTCCGCAGGATAGTAGATCAGCGTGCAGAGCTGCCTCTTCTCGGCTTCGCGCAGCGTCGTGCCGAACAGGTCCTCGACTTTCCGCCGGATGTTTCCGGAGGCTGTCTTCAGGACGTGGTGGAACGCTTCGTACTCGCCGTGGATATCGGCAAGGAAGTGTTCCGTCCCTTTCGGAAGGTGCAGTATTGCCTGGAGGTTGATGATTTCAGTGCTGGCGGCAGCTATTGTCGGGAATGAACGGGACAGCAGCTCCAGAAATTTCATGTCATGCTCTGCCATTGTCGGTCTGTCTTGCTCCCGGCAAAGGTACTCAATATTCCCTTAATGTTGTCTTCTTCTGGCTTGTGCTGGCTATAGGCTTTTGTTTATGGAAAAATATTTTCCGTTTTCTTTCGATTTTCTTTCGATTTCTATTGTATTTCGATTTTTATTGTCTTTATATTTGCTTTCGTTTTAATAACCAATTGCCGTTAAGTTTCGACTTCGGACGCCACATGAACAACTATACAACTATAATATCAACTAATGACCATTTCATGATGAAACGTTTACTCGTTGTCATCGTGGCAATGCTTGCCCTTTCCGGGCTCGCATTTGCCCAGAACGTCGAGGTCTCGGGTACCATCTACGACGAGACCAATGCGCCTATGATCGGCGCGGGCGTTCTTCAGAAAGGTACTACCAACGGTGTCGCTACCGGCCTCGACGGCAAGTACTCTCTATCCCTCCCCGCGGGCTCCACGCTCGTGGTATCCTCTATCGGTTACACTGAGCAGGAATTCACTGTTCCGGCAAACGGCGGTGTCATCGACGTGACAATGGTGCCGGATACCCGCACCCTCGAAGAGTCCGTAGTTGTCGGATACGGTGTCCAGAAGAAATCCGACCTGACCGGATCGATCTCCTCCGTGAAGAGCGACGACCTGGAGGACAGGGCCCTTACAGATGCCGCACAGGCACTCCAGGGAAAGACCGCAGGCGTATACCTTTCATCTTCTTCAGGTGCATTTGGCGCCAGCTCCACTGTCAGGATCAGAGGTGTGGGATCCAACGGATCCTCCGACCCTCTTTTCGTAATCGACGGCAGGATTTCTCCCAGCGGAATGTCTTCCCTCAATACCGATGACATCGAGTCCATCGAAGTCCTGAAGGACGGCGCATCTGCCGCCATCTACGGAGCCCGTGCGGGCAACGGCGTCATCCTCATCACCACCAAGAGCGGAAAGAGCGACGGCCGTGTCACCTACCAGTACCAGCTCGGTATCAACACGTTCAGCCGTCTCCCCAAGGTGATGAATGCCCAGGAATACAAGGATTATTACACGGAGGCCGGCACAATCGCCTCCTTCTCCGACTGGGACGGAGTCACCGACACAAACTGGAAGAACGAACTCACGGAAACCTCCATCATGCAGAGGCATACCATCAGGTTTGAGAAAGGAAGCAAAGGCTCCAACATCTACCTGAGCGCCAACTACATGAATGCGGATGGCCCTGTTATCGGCAATTCCGACAACTTCAAGTCCCTCGGCGTCGTGATCAACGGCAACTGGCAGTTCAAGAAATGGCTTGGTATCACCACGAACAACCAGTTCACATATTCCAAGAGAAATTCACGCGCCGAGAACGTGATGCTCGCCATAATGAGAATGGACCCCCTCACCAAGCCGTACTATTCCTACGACGAACTTCCTTCTACACTGAAGGAGTTCGCAGATGATCCGACCCTCAGGGGAACACTCATGCAGAACAGCGACGGTCTCTATTACGGAATCAGCAACTACACTTCCGCCGGAGTCGCCAACCCTCTCATCTCTCTTGCCGCTACCAAGGCTCCGAGCAGGAACCTGAGCGTGGAAGGCTCCACTGCCATCAACCTCACTCCCATCAAGGATCTCGTGGTGACAAGCCGTCTCGGCTACAGGTTCGCCACCAGGGAAAGTGACAGCACCGTCTCCGACTACTATCAGGGAGCGCAGAACAAGCGCAACTGGGCAACCGTGGACGCAACGCTCAATACTCCTCTCTACTTCCAGTGGGAGACATTCGCCAACTGGAGCCATTCTTTCGGCAAGCATGACGTCAATGCGATGGTAGGTACATCCTACAGCCAGAACAGGAGCTATTACATCACCGGTGAATATACCGGTGCCGAGGATGTTTTCGGATTCAAGAAGAACGATCCCAACTATCTCTACTGGGCATATGCGAGCCCTGATGCTATCTATTCGCTTTCCGGCGCGGAACCCATCTATACCCGCAATCTCTCGTACTATGGCCGTCTGTCATGGAACTATGCCAACAGGTATCTCGCCTAGGTTTCGCTCCGTGCCGATGCCGCCGACTCCTCCGTCCTTCCCATTGACAACCGCTGGGGCTATTTCCCCGGAGTTTCCCTCGGATGGACTATCTCCAATGAGGAATTCTGGGGTGCCGCAAAGCAGTACATTCCTTATCTGAAGTTCCGTGGCTCCTACGGCCAGAACGGATCCACCGCTTCCCTCGGAAGCCACAGCTATGCCTCTTCCATGAGCTCCATCGCTTCCTATCCTATGCAGAATACAGATGGAAGCTGGACCTACGTGAACGTATACCGTCCTCTCTATGGAGGAAATGAAAAGCTGAAATGGGAAACTTCCGAGCAGTGGGACTTCGGTGTAGACATGCGATTCCTCAACGACAGGCTCTCGTTCACTGCCGACTACTTCAAGAAGAAGACCAAGGACCTCATCATGACCGGTACAAAGCCTTCTCTTGCAATCGGTAACCCGACTTCCCCTATCAACGCGGGAAACATCGAGAACAAGGGCTTCGAGTTCGAGCTTGGATGGTCCAATTCCGTCAGCAAGGACTTCTCCTACAGCATCAGGGCCAATGGTGCCACTCTTGACAATGAAGTCACCTACGTGGACGAATCCCTCGGATATATCGAAGGTCTCCGAATCCATCCCTATGGAGCCGTGACACGCTTCGAGGCCGGTCATCCGGCATGGTATTTCTACGGATACGAGTTCAAGGACATCAATCCCGATACCGGAGAAGCTGAGTTCCAGGATCTCAACGGTGATGGCGAGATCTCCGACCAGGACCGTACAGACATAGGCTCCGGACTTCCCAAGTTCACCTATGGACTTACGTTCTCCATGAAATACAAGAACTTCGATCTACTTGTGTTCGGTTCAGGAGCTGCAGGACAGAAGACCTATCTCTGGTATGACTATTCCGCATACAACTACAACAAGCTGACCCATTTCACAAAGAATCGCTGGACTCCCACCAACAAGACCAATGCGAAGTATCCTCGTCCGGGTGCAGACAGCTACGCCAGCTTCCTGACTTCTTCCGCATCCGTAGTGAAGAGTGACTATTTCAAGATCAAGCAGATCCAGCTCGGCTACAACCTTCCCAAGAAGATTGTGGAGAAAGCCAAGCTCCAATCCGTCAGGGTGTACACGACTCTCGACAACTTCTTCATCTTCACGGACTATCCCGGATACGATCCTGAAATTGTGGGCACCGGCAATGGCAATGGTGTCGACCAGGGTGCATATCCCAGCATGAGAAGACTTATGTTTGGTGTCAATGTTTCCTTCTAAATCCTGAACAAAATCATGAAACTCAAAAATATAGTCATAGCCCTCTGCGTTGCCCCCATGTTCTGGGGCTGCTCGGACGAGTTGGATATCACCCAGCATGGTGTGGATCCGAAATCCAACTATTACAAGACTGATGACGAGGTCCTGACCGGCAATGCGTTCAGCTATCAGCTCTGGAGAGCCACCTCGACAACCAATGGAAACTGGTGGGCCTCCATGGACTGGGCATGGATAGAATGCAAGGAGGGCGCTTCCGACAATGTCTGGTCTGGCGGCGGCGGACGCGGCGAGAACGTCGACAATGATGACCTTTCCGAATGGGCTCTCGACGCGAACAACCCTTCCGTACAGATATACTACGAGATCCTCTACAACATGATCTATGCAGCCAATGTCGTCCTGGACAATACCACTGAAGGCACGTCATCGGTTGTGGACATGTGCAGGGCTGAAGCTCTGGTGTTCAGGTCATGGGCGAACTTCGAGCTCGTTACGCTCTATGGCAACGCTGCCCTTGTGGACCACTGTCTCGAGTCCGATGAGTACAAGGTCTCCAATGCCACTCCGGAGCAGTTCTGGGCTGCAATCGAGAATGACCTGACGACCGCAATCAACTCCGGCAACCTCACTGAAAAGCAGTCCGTGAACGACGTTCAGTGGAGGATTACAAAGCAGGTTGCGCAGGCTCTCCTCGGCAAGGCATACCTCTGGCAGAAGAAGTACACCGAGGCCGCCAACATGTTCGACGAAATCGTCAAGTCAGGAAAATATGCCCTGTATGATGGCGAATATGGCGACATGTGCCATGCCGGCGCTGCATTCAACACCGAGTCCATGTTCGAGATCAACCGTGTCCCGGACCAGAGTGTAGCACAGGGCTTCACGATGAGATACACATACTTCTCCTGGCGTGCCGACAAGCTGAACTTCGGTTCCGGCGAGAAGGGCAACTCCCTGGATTATTTCCAGAACAGCGGCTGGGGCATCTGTGTTCCTACGCTTGACCTCTATACCCAGATGAAGGAATGGGAGGGCGAGAATGGCTACAGGTTCCAGCAGACTATCCGTTCTCTCTCCAGCTATACCAAGGACTACGGCATCACGATGAAGCCGAATGCTACGATGCTGGGCGATACCGTATGGTTCTGGAAGACCCGCTTCCTCAAGTCCGACAAGGAAGGAATAGCCTCCGTAAGAGCATTCAACTCCACGTTCATGCGCTATGCCGAGGTGCTTCTCCTTGATGCTGAGGCTCAGTTCAGGGCCGGCAATACCGCCAAGGCCGCCGAGTACCTCAATATGATCAGGACCAGGGCAAAGGAGACTCCTATCTCTGCGCCTACTCTCCGCGACATCAAGATGGAGAAGAGGTTCGAACTTTGCATGGAAGGTACCAGGCTCCAGGATCTGCAGAGGTGGCAGGCTATCGGCGATACCGACGACCAGGTCGCTTCGAAGGTTCTTGCCCATAAGTCAAATGCCAATGGATGCGAGCCGGTTGTGCTCTGCGATGCAAACGGCAAGGTGACCATGCAGTATACCGACTGGTCTCAGGGAGGAGAACATGGCTGGAAAGCAGGAAAGCATGAGTATTGGCCGATTCCTGCGACCGAGATCAGCTCCAACCCCAACATGAAACAGAATCCTGGATATTAATATGAAGAGGCTTATCAACGAATTATTGGTGCTTGCGACGTCTGTGCTGATGACCATTCCGGCCACGGCACAGAAACCGCAAGGTCAGCGCCAAGGTCCCCAGATGCCGCAGAAGAGGACGTCCGTGCTGATTACCAACGACCTCAGCGGAGATGTGGACGGAATGTTCGCCCTGGCGCACCAGCTGCTCTGCAAGAGCGTGGATGTCAGGGGAATAGTCGGGACGCATCTCGGAGACATGCCGGCATGGGCCCGCGGAAAGGATGAGGGGAAGAGCGTTGTGGACATTGCCGTGGACAGGGCGAACGAGATGCTGGACCTGCTCGATATGCATGGCCAGATTCCGGTCGTCACCGGCGCGGAGAAAGGGCTTGAAGCGGCGGATAAGCCGATAGAGTCCCCGGGAGCCAGGATGATTGTCGAGGAGGCCAGGAAAGCTTCTCCGGAGCATCCTCTCTATATTACCTGCGGGGCATCGCTTACCGACATCGCAAGTGCCTGGCTGATGGACCATTCCATCTCGAAGAACGTCATCGTGGTATGGATCGGCGGCCAGGAATATCCCTTCGGTCATCCGTTCCCGGAGCAGTACAACACCGGACGCAATCTTGTCGAGTACAATGCCAGGCTGGACCTGAAGGCCTACCAGACTGTGTTCAACCTCAGCGACCTGGTGCTGTGGCAGATTCCTCGCGACGCCTATCGTCAGTGCCTCTACGGCATGGACGAGATTGAGGACAAGGTCAAGCCCTGCGGCAAGCTTGGAGAATATCTTGCAGGCAAGGTCCGCCGTTTCGGCAGCGAGACGTATGTCCTCGGCGACAGCCCGATGGTCCTGATTTCGTCCCTGATGACCACATTTGAGCCCGGTGCGGCTTCCTCATTCTATGAGGACACTCCCGCTCCGTACATCACGGACGAGGGTCTCTACGACTTCACCAGGCCGGGACGCAAGATCAGGGTCTACACCCGCCTCGACACCCGCCTTCTGTTCGGCGACATGGAATCCAAGTTCCGCAATTTCGCCGCCGGGAAGGAATAGTTCCCGGACACTTCTGTTTCCATATATGACAATGCCACGGACCGATGCCGAATCGGTCTGTGGCATTGTCGTGTCTACCTATGCAGCAAAATGACTATATTTGCGTGCTAATTATTACGAACAATGTGTGGAATAGTAGGTTATCTCGGTGACCGCCTGTCTGTTCCCGTCCTCGTCAAAGGACTTCACAGGCTTGAATACCGAGGCTATGACAGCGCTGGAATCGCGCTCGTGTCTCCCGAAGGGGAGCTAAACGTATACAAGTGCAAGGGCAAGGTGTCGGATCTAGAGAACTTCATCTCGGACAAGGACACCCGAGGGACCATCGGTATAGCCCATACGAGGTGGGCGACGCATGGCGTTCCGGACGACAGGAATGCCCATCCCCATCTTTCCCAGTCAGGCAGGCTGGCCCTGATCCACAACGGAATCATCGAGAACTATCGCGTCCTCAAGGATGCCCTCCTTGGCAGCGGATACACTTTCCGCTCCGATACCGACTCCGAAGTGCTCGTGAACCTTATCGAGTATGTGCAGGACACCGAAGGCTGTACGCTGGAGGAAGCTGTGCGCATCTCGCTTAGGAAGGTTGTAGGCGCTTATGCGATCTGCGTTCTGGAAAAAGGCGATACGGACAAGATCGTCGCTGCCAGAAAGAGCAGCCCCATGGTAGTCGGAATCGGGAACGACGAGTTCTTCATCGCCTCCGATGCGGCATCCATCATAGACTACACGAAGGATTTCGTCTACGTCGAGGATGACCAGATCGCCATCATAGAAAGACATAAGCCTCTGAGAATCATCAATCTGGAGAACGAAACCACTCCGATATCAGTCAAGAAGCTGGACCTTTCCATCTCCCAGCTCGAGAAAGGCGGCTATCCTCATTTCATGCTGAAGGAGATCAATGAGCAGCCACAGACCATCGAGGACTGTCTCCGCGGAAGGGTCAGCGAGGAAACCGGGGAGGTGAAGCTTTCCGGGGTCATCGACCATAAGGACAAGTTCCTGGGGGCCAGGAGGATAATTTTCGTGGCATGCGGAACGTCCTGGCACGCGTCTCTGATCGGGGAGCACCTGATCGAAGACCTCTGCAGGATTCCGGTGGAAGTGGAGTATGCATCGGAATTCCGGTACCGCGACCCGGTCCTCTACAAGGATGACGTGGTCATAGCGGTGAGCCAGTCCGGGGAGACGGCAGATACGTTGGCAGCAATGGACATAGCCAAGCAGGCAGGAGCCTTTGTCTATGCAATCTGCAACGTCGTCGGCTCTTCAGTTTCGAGAAAGGCGGATTCGGGGACATATATCCATGTCGGGCCGGAGATCGGGGTCGCATCGACGAAGGCGTTCACCGGCCAGGTTGCAGTTATGGCCATGCTTGCCCTCTGCATTGCAAAGGAGAAGGGAACTCTCTCCGATGCGCGTTACCACGAAATCTCTGCCGGGCTGCAGTCTCTTTCCGGAAAAATCCGCGAAACTCTCGCCTCGTCGGAGGACATCAAGAATCTCGCGAACATATTCACGTACGCCCACAATTTCATATATCTCGGGCGCGGATACAACTATCCCACTGCGCTGGAAGGAGCCCTGAAGCTGAAGGAGATATCCTATATCCATGCCGAGGGACTTCCCGCCGCGGAAATGAAGCACGGACCCATTGCCCTGATCGATGCCGAGCTGCCTACGGTCGTGATTGCGACCGGGGAGCACACCTATGACAAGATTGTCAGCAACATAGAGGAAATCAAGGCAAGAGGCGGCAGGATCATCGCCGTGGTCGAGAAAGGCGACACGCAGGTCCGCGCACTTTCGGACCATGTGATCGAAGTGCCGCATGTCGATGAATGCCTGATGCCGATCGTCGCGATTGTTCCTCTCCAGCTTCTTGCCTATTACGTGGCAGTCGAGAAAGGCCGCAACGTGGACCAGCCGAGGAACCTCGCCAAGAGCGTCACCGTCGAGTAGTGCTCGTGGCGACTAACCGAAAAAATTAAGGCGGCCAGAAATCTCTGGCCGCCTTAATTGGCTTAAGTTCCGCCCTAGCGATAGTCTGCGAACTCCACGTCCTTCTCGGCACGCTTTGCAAGCTTGTCCATCTTGCCAGCAACCTTGAGGTTGTCGCTGACGCCCTGAGCGTCACCCCTGCGCGCTGCGATGATAGCCTTGAGGTATCCCATCATCGGGCAGTTGCAGGTTATGGCCTTCTCCGCAGAAGCGAGGTCGTTGTTGAGGATGTTGGCAAGAGCGGCGTTCTTTCCGGTCTGGCCCGCGAAATCCTTAGCAGCAGCCTTGTAGTTGCCTGACAGAATGTCGATTACGCCCTGGTTTGCCCTTGAAGTCTCGGTGTCTGCCTCCTTGAAGTACTTGGTGGCGGCGGAGATGTCCCCTTCCTCGTATGCGACAGCTCCGAGAGCGTTCTTCAGCTCCTCATCCTCGGTCTTGACGCTCTCGAATGCCTTGCGAGCCTGTGCAGTCTTGCCTTCGGAAAGGAGAACTACGCCCTTGTTGAAGCGTGCGCGGTCGCTGTCATACTTGTCGATAGCCTTGTTGTAGAGGCTGACCTTCTCGTCATTGTCGTCGATGAGAGTGGCGGCGTGGAGAAGGGCGGTCTCGTCGAGGACGTCTGCGTTGTCCTCGATCATCTGCTTGAGTTCGTCGTCAGTGTAGTTCTTGTACTCGACATTGGCGATGAACCTTGCACGACGGAGTTCCGGAAGGATTGTGCTCTTGAGAGAAGTGAAGATCTCGGACATGTTCCTGATCTCGCTCTCGCGTACGGCGGGATCACTGTACATACTGAGAACCCTGAGAATCAGGTCCTTGTCCTGTATGTCGGATGCTGCAACCAGCTCCTGGAATCCTTCCCAGTCCTCACCGATGCTCTTGACGGACACATCGCCGGTCTCCTTGCCCTTGGTGACCTTCTGGAAGGCATCGTCTGCAGTCTTGGAGCGGTTCTCGGAAAGCTTGTTGTTGAGAGCCTCCTTTCCGTCGGGAGAAGCATAGGCAACAACCTCAGTGCCCTTCAGGGTCTTCCTGGCGTTGCTGGCAATCTCGTCGAGTGCTGCCTGGAAGTCCTTGACGGACTGGCTGCTCAGCTGCTTCTTGTCCACGTTCGAGGAGTTGATCTTGTAGAGGATCTGTCCTTCCTCGGTCTGTTCGATGATCGGCTGATAGTTGTCGTCCTTGAGGGGAACGCTCATTGCGGAGCCGTTCTCATGGCCGAAGGAGACGAGCATGTATGTCGTGTTGCAGCCATCAGCGGCCTTCTTCTCGGGCAGGTTGTAGGACTTACCCTTGTACTTCACCACGCCGCGGAGAACGAGCTCTGCCTGCTCCATGCCGGGCTCATAGTCGAAGTGCACGCGGCTGCGTACGGTACCGCCCTCGGAGCTGACGGTCCTGTAGTTGTCCTTCACCTTTTCTCCCTGATACATGAGCGGCTGAGCCTTTGCCTCACCGCCATCGTATACGAGTACGGGAGTAACTTCGAGGATTGCCTTCGGAAGGAAGTAGTCTGCGGGATAGGTGACCGCAACATCGGCATCGATCTCGCCGGCAACTACTTCGAGCACCTGCGGGTCTGTAGTCACTTTCACATTGTCTGCCAGCTGTGCCATCTTCGAAGGAGATGCACAGGAAACTGCCGCAGCGCCAAGGACTGCGGCTGCCATGATTCTGAGAGTTTTAGTCATATTTAGGTTCATATAGATTGTCGTCAAACACAAATATAACAAGATTTTCCTAACTTTGCCTTCATCCCGGCCCTCTTTGGGGGGGGCGCACATATATGGACAGTCAGGAATTACAGAGGATCAAGAACAAGTTCGACATCGTCGGCAATGACCCCGCTTTCAACAGGGCCATAGAAATGGCAGTGGCGGTTGCCCCGACCGACCTGACGGTGCTCGTCACCGGCGAGAGCGGTGTCGGCAAGGAAAGCATCCCGCAGATTGTCCATCAGTTCAGCCGCCGCCGCAACGGGCCGTACTTCTCCGTCAACTGTGGGGCGATCCCCGAGGGCACAATCGAGTCGGAGCTCTTCGGGCATGAAAAAGGCTCGTTCACGGGCGCAATCGAGGCCCGCAAGGGATATTTCGAGGTGGCGGACAAGGGAACGCTCTTCCTTGACGAGATCGGGGAGCTGCCCCTGCCCTATCAGGCAAAGCTGCTGCGCGTGCTGCAGTCGGGAGAGTTCACGAGGGTCGGCGCCTCGAAGATCAGCCACACGGACGTCCGCGTCATTGCCGCGACCAACGTGGACCTGCGCTATGCCGTCGCCCAGGGGAAATTCCGCGAGGATCTCTACTACAGGCTGAATGCCATACAGATAATGATGCCCTCCCTGCGCGAGCGCAAGGACGACATATACCTCCTTTTCCGCAAGTTCGCTTCCGATTTTTCCGAGAAGTACGATATGAGGAAAATCAACCTGAGCCACGATGCCATCGAGCTCATCCGCAACTACAGGTGGCCGGGCAACATCCGCCAGCTCAAGAACGTGGCGGAGACAGTCGAGGCTCTGGAATCGGAGAAGATGGATTCCTCCGGCGGCAGGGTTGAGGTGGACGCCGCGACCCTCTCGCAGTACATTCCCAAGGACGACCCGAACAATCTCCCTGTGCAGTTCAAGGACAGCCGCGACGCCATCTCCGAGAGCGACCGCCAGGAAATCTTCAAGGCGATCTATACGCTGAGCAACGAGGTCAACGAGCTGAAGAAACTTGTCCATTCAGGAGGCTATGTCCCTGCGCATCAGCCTCTTTCGGCATTGCCTTCGCAACCTGTCAAGACCGAGTTCGATCCCGGGATGGACATATCCCGCCCCGAGAGAAGGGACTGGGCGGAAGTGGACATACAGGACGCCGCTCCTGCCGCTCCTGAACCTGTGGCATCTCCTGCAGTCAGGGAGGCAGACGCTTCCCTGTCCATCAAGGGAGCCAGCGAGGAACTTATCCGCCGGGCTCTCGAAAGGCACGGAGGCAACAGGAAGAAGGCGGCGGAGGAGCTTGGGATTTCCGAACGGACGCTCTACCGCAAGCTTCCCCCTGAGTACAAGAACCAGAAAAGCAGCAATGAAGGCAATAAATAGGATAAGGATAGCAATAGCCACGGCCATCGCCGCCCTGCTGGTGTCCGCCTGCGGAATCTATTCGTTCTCAGGCACATCCGTAGCGCCCGATGTGCACACTGTCACGATAAACCTTTTCGAATACACGGCCCTCAGGGTCAATCCTAACCTTTCTTCGGAACTGACGGAGCTCATGAAGGAAAAGTTCCGCAAGATGACAAGGCTCGAGCAGGTGGACATGGACGGAGACCTCGAGATCGTCGGCACCGTGACCGGATACGATGTGTCTTCGGGAGCTGTCACTGCCGGAGAGGTCGCGTCCCAGAACAGGCTGACTGTGACGGTCCATATCGAATTCACCAACAGGAAGCACCCGGAAGAGAATTTCGAGAAAAACTTCTCGGCCTATTCCGACTACGATTCCATGCAGACGCTGGACGCGGTCGAAGGGGCCCTCTGCGAGGATATAGAGGAGAAGCTCTGCGAAGACATCCTGAACGCAACCGTGGCAAACTGGTAATGGCAGCATGAATCCGGACATCATAGACATAAGGAAACTTTCCCTCGACGAGCTTGCCGGGGTCGTGAACCTGTATCCATGGTACGGCGGGGCGAGGCTCGAGCTGTGCCGCAGGATGGCAGGAGTCGGGGGAGACTCATGGGGAAAGGAACGCTATGTCGAGACCGCGATGTATGTGTCTGACAGACAGGCTGTCAGCGACATCTGGCGTGCCGGAAAGAAAGAAGACTATTCGGACAAGGATGTCGACAAGCTTCTGCAATACTACATCAAGGACGGCGGAGACGGGGACGGAGGCCGTCGCCAGGTGCGCCTCGTCGGCGGGGACTATTTCTCCCAGTCCCAGTACGAAAGTGTCCGCAAGGACGGGGACGACGTGTTCGCCAGGTTCGCCTACACTTCGAAGGAAGAAGATTCCGGAAAGGACAAGGATGAGGAAGGAATCGCTCCGGACGACATCTTCTGTACGGAGACAATGGCCCAGATCTATGAAGATCAGGGATATTACAGGCAGGCAAAGAGCATTTATTCTCGATTACGCTTGAAATATCCGGAAAAAAACACTTACTTTGCAGTCCTTATCGAAAAATTGGAAAATAAAATACAGAACGAAAGATGAATGCCGTATTTACAATACTCACTGTTGTAATCGTGATTCTCAGCATCCTGCTGACAATTGTGGTGCTTCTCCAGAATGGCAAGGGAGAAGGCATGGCCAGCAACTTTGTCGCTGCAAACCAGACACTTGGCGTACGTGAGACCGCATCGATCCTCGAGAAGCTCTCCTGGGCCCTTGTCTCCATCATCGTAGTGCTCTCAATCGTCAGCACAATCGTTCTCGGAGCTCCCGGCTCTTCTGCCAACGACTACACCGAGAGCATCCAGGATGCCGCTCAGACCGAGCAGCTCGAGTTCCCGTCCGCTCCCATCCAGCAGAGCGCTCCCGCTACCGAGGCTGCCCCGGCAACAGAGACTCCCGCCGAGTAGTGACAAATTGTCATAACATCAGGTAAGGAATATTTTTTGACTCCTAGCCGCTTGTCCGACCGGACAGGCGGCTTGTCGTATGTGCCGTCTCCGGCCGGGAAAAGGAGAAACACATATGGATACAAACAATACACAAGACAACAAGTACCAGTTCCTGTCCAGGTTCGCCACGAACCTGAATGCACTTGCGGAGAAGGGCAAGCTGGACCCCGTCATCGGGCGTGACGACGAGATCCGACGCGTGCTCCAGATCCTGAGCC
>CAYTXA010000009.1:0-22041 GCA_964440865.1 uncultured Muribaculaceae bacterium
GACTCCCGTTCGACCCAGGGCCCTCATTGGAATAGGCCAAAGCCTCGATGTCTGAAGAGATTGCTCTTTTCAGTCTGGCACTTCTAATCATGGATACAGCAGTAAGGCAACTACATAGGGACTTTCGTCTTTTGTTAACTTCTATTGTTTGTTGAAACCCGTCAGGCCGAGGCCGGATCAAGACTTCGTGTTTTTCTGTCGTCCGGCCGCTCCAAGAGTGGTGTTTTCGACACATGTTTGTATCTTTTTCCTAGCGGCCATCGGTCGCCTGAGTCGTTTTCTATGTCTTGGCCTCAGTTATGCCGTTGCCGGCAGGGTTTCGGCCAGTTGTTCTTCTTAATGTTAACCATCCCCATGGTTTTGGGGAAATTTTTTATCTCTGTATTACAAAGATAATCATTTCTAACTAATTATCAATCAATTATTTAAATATTTTCAAAGGGCTATTGGGGCTTTGCGAAGCACCCTAGAATACCACCCAGATTCATATTGCGATTATCGCATACTGCCTTGTTGCCATCGTGGAACACGAGGCTCAGCTGAACAGGACAACGTTCAATGTCCTTCGAGTGATCAGCAGAGTGCTGACAGACAAGACCCCCATCCGGGACCTGTTTATTGGACCCGAGACACTGGAGGATGTATGAGAGCAGGCCGTTCAACTTGAATTTGCGTTTACTTGTTAGTTTTTAGAAAATTTAATTGGACACTAGTGATGTAATAACCAAAATGGATGTTAAGAAAATAATAATCGTGTGTCTATTATGTGCTCTGACCGTGTTGTCAGGGCACATAATATCTGTTCGCAAAACCATATCTGTTCTGGAAAAATCTGTTGATGAGATAGGTAATCAGTATAAGAGATATATCGTAGCGGGTTTCCCAATTCGTTATGAATTACTGCAGCATAAATATTTGCTTTCAGATTATGTCAGAGATGTTTTCCTTATGGGGAATTCCGCAAATCAGCTTATTGCATATGTGCCGGGCAATGTTTGTAGTGCATGCATTTCCAGTCTTTTAGTTGATTTGAAAGACTATAAGGATGAGACGTCATTCTTCATACAAGAAAGGAATTCCCATTCGAGCTCAATTGGTCCTAAAATTATTCTTGTCTGAAGTGAAGGGGAAAGATTGAGTACTAAACTGGAAATAGTATACAGATTTACGCAGATTGCCTTGGTGGTGTCATTGCTGATGCTGTCCTGGGTGCTTTTGCGTACCTATTGCATACTCTCCTTCAGGATCCCTACGGATTCCATGACTCCGGCCATAATGCCCGGGGACTGCATGCTCGGTACACGTATGGGACTGAAGAATATCGACAGGAATGACATCGTGTTTTTCTATTTTCCTTATCCGGCAGCTTGGGACAGCATCGGAACCGGAGGCAGAATCTATGTCAAGCGGTGTATAGGACTGCCGGGGGATACTCTTGAAATCAGGGGTGGCAGATACAGGATAAGAGGGTATTCCCGGGTTTTGGGCAATACTGATGCTCAGGATATTGTGCGATATAGGCTGAGTGGTATAACTGAGGATTCCGTTGCACGGAAAATCGGAATTTGTCTTGATGCCTGGCCGTCAGATGATTCGCCTACCTGGACAATTCTGGAGTTCGGACCGTTGATGATACCCAAGGCGGGAACTAGTATTGTGATCAACGGGGAGTCTATCTCCAGATATGGAAATCTGATTGAGTGGGAAACTGGCAGAAAAATAGACGGGGAAAAAGATTCCGGAAAGTACTATACATTCCGGAAAAATTATTATTTTGTTGCAGGCGACAATGCCTCCAATTCCCAGGACTCGAGATACTGGGCCCTGCTTCCAGAAGACTTTATCCTCGCGAAAGGACTCTTCATCTGGAAACATGCCAAATAGGAGAATCAGCATTTCAGCAGGCAGGTGTGGAATGAGTGAGCCGGCAAAGTGATGTTGAGGTATCTGCCTCGTATGGCGATTGTCACAGTACGTGCGCTATCGTTGAAGTTTGCGGCAGTGATGACAAGGGCGCCATCCGAACGGCGTGCTGCCAGTACCGGGGTACCGTCAGTCTCCTGACTTGTGCGGAAAGCAATGATGTGAGAGCCTGCGGGAATGTAGCGGGCATAGTGGATGTAGGTGTAATATTCTGGTGTGTAGCGATATGTGTGAGCGACACTGTCTACCTCGACGAGGGCATTCTGCGTCCACCCCCAGGAACTGCGCCCATTGCCGCATAGTACCGCGTTCCAGTTGTAATATTGCCTACAGCCGTTTCCAAGATTCTGGTTGATCAGGTCAAAGGTATGCTCGGCAGCCTTCCAGTCGTTGCTGCCATTGCCGCATTCGCTTTCTGAGCAGATATATTCCATCTGCGGGAACTTCTGCCGGAGCTGAGGCAGAATCTGCAACCCTTCCCATTGTACGCCGACACCACGCACGTTGCATTGAAGCGTTGTATCGCTCAATATGCCGATGACATGGTCGTAACGATTGGTGTTGAACGTCCCGATGAACAGGTCTACCTCCGGGTGCTCGCGTTGTAGCGTTGGCGCAAGGTAGTCATTGTTGAAACGCAGAATTCCTTCCGTAGTCCATGGACAGCCAGGGTACGGCGTATAGGAATAAGCCTCATTCTGGTACATTACCATCGAGATGGGGATGCCCTCCTTACCATAAGCATCGATGAAGCGGCAGAAGTAATCGGCGTATGCCTGGAGGTAGCGCGGATCCTGTATCATAAAATTCTGAGTTGCGAGGCGCTGCGGGAAAATATTTTCGTCAGTTTGTACCTGCTCGTTGTCTGAGTTTTTGTTCCGCTAAAGAGGATATAGTCCTTCTGCTTGTCTAGATCGCTCCACCGGGAGCTCTGTACGGCATAGTGGTGATTGACCTTCATCCATGTCGGTGGGCTCCACGGAGATATCCAGAATGTCATCTGGGGATAGCGTTTCTGCGCTTCATGGATGTATGGGATGATATACTTTTGGTCACGGTCTATATTGAAATAGCGCAGCTGAAAATCCCCATCGACTTCGTCACACGAGAACCACGACAGGGCATAGTCGTTGGCGTTCATGCCGATGCGTCCCGCGTTGAAGCCGATGCCCTTGCCGGGGACGAAAAGGTTGTCAAGGATAGCGTCCCTATCACTGGCAGAGAGCATCAGCAATGCGTGCCAGTCCCGTTCGTTGAATGTCGTACCCCATCGGGCGATCTCTGTGCCGTTCTCTTTGCCAGTGATGCTCATAATAGGTTCTGCATCAGCCCTCGCCGTCATTTTAAGCGTCTTCTGCTTCTGCAAATAATGCCCGTCACTGGATGTTATCCACGTCACGCTCTGTGCGCACGCGGCAATTCCCATGGCTAATGTCAAGGTGGCTGACAATATGGCTCGTTTCATAATGTGTGCATATTTTATATGAAATTAGCATTTTTTCTTGAAAAAAGCATTTTTTGTCGTAAATTAACATTTTATATATGAAAATTCTAATTACGGCAATATCCTTGTTGATCTGCGTTGCAATGCCAGCGCAGGAGATTTCGCTTGACGAGGCAATCACACGGGCACGGACCCAGTCGGTCGGCGCAGTCGCAGCGAGGGCGGATTTCATTTCAAGCTACTGGGCGTGGAGATCTTATCAGGCAAGCCGTCTGCCGTCAGTTTATCTCTACGGGGACTTCATGTCTTTCGACCGGTCGATCAGACAGTACCAGAACTATGAGACGGGAAAAATGGGCTATGTCGAGACATATAACCTCCAGAACAGTCTCGGACTTGCCCTGCAACAGAATATTACTGCAACAGGAGGAACGCTGAGGCTCTACTCGGACCTGAACAGGATAGACGAGTTCGGGGACAATACAGGAAAGACCTGGTATACTCAGCCGCTGTCCCTTTCCTATTCCCAGCCTTTGCTCTCGTACAATGCGTTCAAGTGGCGGAAGAAGATTTCTCCTAAGGAGTATGAGAAAGCCAAGCGGGTCTATCTTGAGAAACTCGAGGCTCTTACCTCTTCCGCCGTGGAAGCGTATTATGCCCTCATGACGGCAAGCAAGGAATATGAAGCCGCCGTGACCAATTATGCCAACACGTCGAGGATGTTCAAGATTGCGGGGGAGAGGATGAAAATCGGCACCGTGACCATGGAAGACTATCTGCAGCTGGAACTCAGAATGCTGACTGACAGCACATCCATCAATGATGCGGAAATCAACATGAGGGAGGCGCAGATGACGCTCAACTCCCTGCTAGGATTTGACGGAACAGCTGAACTTATGCCCCAGTGGGATGAGACGCTCCCGGACGTGTCCATGGATTTCGACCAGGTGCTGGATCTTTCCATGCGGAATTCTTCTTTCAGGATCGGGAACGAGATCAGCATTCTGAACGCGGATGCCGCCATCGCCCAGGCGAAGGCCCAGAGGGGAGCTACGGCATCCATAAATGCGAAGTTCGGTCTCAATAATTCTGCGGAGTCTTTCGGGAAAGCGTACCGCAATCTCATGGACCAGGAGGTCGTGGGACTGTCTTTTTCCATTCCTATTTTCGACTGGGGAATGGGCAGGGGCAGAGTGAAGGAGGCGGAAGCGAAGGCAGACGTAGTGCGGGCTCAGGTGGAGCAGGCCGAGGCCGATTACGTGAGAAGCATTTTCACGGCGGTCGGACAGTTCAACAAGCAGAGGGACCAGTGCGAACTGTCCCGCCGGGCGAGGGAAATCTCCGAAAGGCGCAACGCGCTCATGATGGAGAAGTTCCGGAGCGGGAGCGTGTCTGTCACGGAACTGATTACTTCCCAGAACGAAAAGGATGCTGCCATCCGCAAGCAGGTGGACGATCTTGGCAACTACTGGAAATATTATTATGCCCTCAGGAAACTGACCCTGCATGATTTCATCGCAGGACAAGATATCGATGTCGATTATGAGGAAATTACTGGATATGAAGACTAGCACGGCAATACTGGCGCTCGCAGCCGCGGCTTTAGCGTTTGTCTCCTGTGGCGGGAAACAGAATTCGCAAGGAGATGGCACGAACGGGGATAAGCTTGTCCACTCCCCGGAAGCCAACGAGGTTTCTGTCATGGTACTCCGCAGCCAGCCGTTCAACCTGCAGATGGTTTCCAACGGAAAACTGTCGGCTGCCGGACGTAGCGAACTTTATTTCGAGAATGTCGGGACAATCACTGAGATGAATGTCGCCAACGGAGACCGTGTCTCCTCCGGGGCAATCCTGGCGCGTATCGACGACGGGAGGCAGGCAAACGATGTCAGGTCTGCGGAAATTGCGCTTGAGAAGGCACGTATGTCTCTCTATGACGAACTGATAGGTCTTGGCTATGAGGCCAGGGACACCGTTTCCGTGCCCCTGGACGTCATGGCGACTGCCAGGATGAAGTCCGGATTCCTCGAGGCTGAGAACACTCTTGAGAAGGCCAGGAATGAGCTCGCGGCTACGGTGCTCAGGGCTCCTTTCTCAGGCCGCGTGGCCGATGTGAAGCTGAAGAAATATGACAGGACAGGTTCGGAACCGTTCTGCACCATTATCGACGACAGCAGCTTCGATGTGGATTTCAACGTGCTGGAGTCGGAGTATGGTTTTCTCGGCAAGGACCTTCCCGTCAAAGTCTCGCCCTTCGGCTCCGAAAAGTCTCTTTCCGGCAGGGTGACAACCATCAACCCTGCTGTGGACAAGAACGGGCAGGTCGGTGTCCGGGCAAGGATTGCCAACGATGGAACCCTGGTGGACGGAATGAACGTCCGCGTAGTGGTGGAGAAGGCCGAGAATGATCGTCTTGTGGTTCCCAAGAGTGCCGTCGTGATAAGGGACGGTCTCGATGTGCTGTTCCGCTACCGCGGAGGCAAGGCGGAGTGGGTATATGTCAATGTCCTGATGTCCAATGCGGAAAGCTATGCTGTCGTGGCCAACAGGGACAGGGGCGCCGAGCTCTTCCCGGGAGATTCCGTCATTGTCTCCGGCAATCTCAACCTCGCCGACGGCTCGCAGGTAACACTTCGGGAGGAATAGAGATGCTCGGAGGGCTGATAGACAAACCGGTATCCGTGACCATGGCCGTTCTGGTCGTGGCTATCCTCGGGGTAGTTAGCATGCGGACCATGCCTGTCTCCCTTATCCCGGAGACAGATGTCCCTTCTGTCACTGTGCAGGCCGATGTCCCCGCTCTTTCTGCAAGGGAAATGGACGAGACTGTCGTGAAGCCTCTCCGCCAGCAACTTATCCAGATAGATGGCCTCGAGGATATTGTCAGCGAGTCCCGTGACGGGAGCGGCGTGATCCGGCTTTCCTTTGCACAGGGAGATGACATCGACTATTATTTCATCGAGGTCAACGAGAAGATAGACAGGTCCATGGGCATGCTTCCGGACATGGAACGCCCCAAGGTTTTCCGCTCGAGCGCGTCTGACATCCCCGCTTTCTATATCAATGTCACCCTTTCCGGCGGCAATGGAGATTTCCAGGATCTGAGCCGGTTCGTCACAGAGGTGATTGTCAAGAGAATCGAGCAGCTGCCTGAAGTTGCGATGGCCGACATGAGCGGCGCCGTCAGCCCTGAGATAGTGATTGTCCCGGACCAGGAAAAGCTCTCGTCCCTCGGAATGACAATCCCGCAGTTCGAGGCCAGCGTCAATGCGGCAAACGTACGGCTCGGAAGCCTGTCTATAAGGGATGGAGAATATCGCTACAACGTGAAGTTCCAGTCGTTTGCGTCAGGCCGGGACGATATCGCGAACATATATCTTCACAGCGGAGACAAGATTCTCCAGGTCGGGGATGTGGCCGATGTCGTGCTCCGTTCTGCCGAAAGGACCGGGCTTGTACGCAGCGACGGCAAAGAGGCCATCTCGATCGCGGTCGTCAAGCAGAGCGATGCGAGGATGTCGTCTCTCCGCAAATCCATGGACAACCTCCTCGGGCAGTTCCGGGAGGATTATCCCGGAATGGAATTCACAGTGACGCGCGACCAGACCGAGCTGCTCGAATACTCCATCAGCAACCTGGCATCCAACATTGTCCTGGGCGTAATCCTTGCCTGCATAGTGATATTCCTGTTCATGAGAGACTTCCGTTCTCCAGTGCTGGCTGCCCTGACGATTCCGCTCTCTCTGGTTTTCTCTATGCTCGTTTTCCATGTCATCGGCCTCAGCATCAACATTATATCCCTTTCCGGTCTTATACTAGGAGTAGGAATGCTGACGGACAATGCCGTTGTGCTGATAGACAATATCACTGCGCGCTGGAATCGCGGCGACGACCTGCGGACGGCTGTGCTGGAGGGAACAAAGGAGGTGAGAGGGGCGATGCTCAGCTCTGTGCTGACGACGTGCGCCGTATTCATCCCCCTGATTTTCCTGAACGGCACTGCGGGGACTCTTTTCCATGACCAGGCCATCTCGATCACCACAATTCTTCTGACATCGTGGCTCGTCACTGTCACCGTGATTCCTGTCTACTACTGGTGGTCCTATGGGAAGAAAAGCAGGTTCGAGCCGCATCCGCTGCTCAGGAAGTTCTCCTTCGACGGTGTCGAGGAGAGATATGAGAAGATTGCAGTGTGGTGTCTCCGCCACCGTGCCGCGGGGTGGGCATTTTTCGCCTTTGCCATGGTCGGGACCGTTGCCCTTTTCCTGCTTATGCCGCGTACCCGGCTTCCGGAAATCACCTATACCGACACGATCGCGAAGGTGGAGTGGAACGAGAGTGTGTCCCTTGAGGAAAATGACCGCAGGGTCAGCGAGTTCTGCGATGCCGTGGGGGATAACGTCCAGTCGAATACTGCTATGGTCGGGGTGCAGCAATTCGTGCTCGGAGGCGGGGGAGAACAGTCCGGGACAGAAGCTTCGGTCTATCTCAAGTGCCGCAATGCAAGGAGCTTGCAGAAGACAAAGGATGCGCTTTCCTCTTTCATGTCGGAACATTATCCCCGGGCCCTTCTGTCGTTCGAGAATTCCGGGAATATATTCGAAATGGTTTTCGCGAGAAATGAGCCCGATCTCGTGCTGAGGCTTCGTCCCGTTTCCCGTCCCGGACTCGAGGTAGGGCTGCTGAGGCAGGTAGTCTCCCGCCTTCGGGAAGCTTTTCCCGGAATCCCGTCGGTCGACACGAGGGAGGACTTGCTGTTCGTGTCCGATCCTGAGGCGATGGCGCTCTATGATGTCTCCTTCTCTGAGCTCACAAATGCCCTTTCGACGGCTCTTGGCGGAAACAAGGTGTTCGAAATCGTCTCCGGCAACAGGTCTCTTCCCGTCGTGATGGATCTTGGGAACAACGAGATGTCCACCCTTCTTTCCACCACGACTGTCCGCAAGGGAGACTTGACGCTACCGCTCTCTGCCCTTCTCCGCCAGACGGGGGATGAGGACCTGAAGGTGATTTCCGGAGGAGCAGAGGGGACATATTACCCTGTATCTCTGGAGCTTGGCGGCTCCCGAGCAGGGGATGTCATGCGCCGTGCCGGAGAAATAGTCAGAGAAGATGGCAATTTCGAGGCAGGCTGGAGCGGATCCTATTTCTCCAACAAGGAGATGGCGGAGGACTTGGTTGTCGTCCTTCTGGTGGCGATAGCCCTTCTCTATCTGATTCTTGCTTCCCAGTTCGAAAGCCTTGTCCAGCCTCTCATAATCCTTTCCGAGGTCGTGATCGACATTTTTGTTTCCCTTCTCGTGCTTCTCGCGTTCGGGATCAGCATCAACATTATGTCCATGATCGGACTTGTCGTGGTCTGCGGCATTGTCATCAACGACTCCATCCTGAAGATAGACACGATCAACCGGCTGCGCTCCGGCGGGATGCCTCTGAGGCATGCCGTGCTTGAAGCAGGCCAGAGGCGCCTCAAGGCTATAATAATGACTTCGCTGACTACGATCCTTTCCGTATGTCCGTTCCTGGCGCGTGGCAGCATGGGCGCTGATCTCCAGTTCCCGATGTCGCTTGTCATCGTGGCTGGAATGACCGTGGGCACGCTTGTCAGCCTGTTCTTCGTCCCGATGGTCTATTACACAATCTATTGCCGGAAAGAGAAATGAAGCGTGGAAGTTCCTTTTCAGTGATTCTGGTCGCGGTGGCTGCTTCCCTCGTGGGGCTGATATGCCTCCGTGACCTTCAGGTGCAATATGCGCCTTCTCCGCTGAAAAGGTCCATGTCCGTTTCCTTCTACTGGGAAGGTGCTTCTCCAGCTGCGGTCGAGGCGAAAGTCACTTCCGTCCTCGAAGGGGTTCTCTCCGGGGCCAGATCGTGCTCAGGGGTCTCTTCCCGCTCTGCGCAGGGGTATGGGTCCGTATCGCTTGATTTCGGGAAACATACGGACATGGAGGCTGCGCGATTCGAGGTCGCCTCAATCCTGCGCAATATCTACCCGAAGCTGCCGGAGGGCGTCAGCTATCCGTCGATTTCGCTTGGCACGGGCGGACGTGCCCGTTCGAGCGCGATGACATGGGTAGTGAAAGGCTCGATGCCTTCTCTCGAAATAGACAAATATCTGAGAGACAATGTTCTGGGAAAGATCTCCTCTGTGGCTGGCGTCGATGGCGTCTCGCTCTACGGCGCCACTCCGTTCCAGTGGACGATCACCTACGACAGCGATGCCGCCGCTGTCCTCGGAATTTCCTACCATGACATAGCAAGTGCATTTGCCTCATGGAAGTCAGTATCCTCGCCGGGAATGGCACAGACCCCCGGAGGCTACATGCCGGTCAAGGTGCTTGCCACGGACTCGGACGACCTGGGCGCGATTCCCGTCAAGAATGTCGGCGGAAGGATAGTGCACCTCGGGGATATCGCCACTTTCTCCTGGCATGAGGCAGTTCCTGGCAGCTATTACAGGCTCAACGGGCTGAATACCATCACGATGAACGTCAGCATCGGCAGCGATGCGAACCTGCTGAAGACGGCATCTGCTCTTCGCTCCAGGATGTCGGAGCTCAGCGCATCGTTTCCGGACGGGATCTCTGCCAGCCTCAGCTACGACTCCTCCGAGTATATGCAGAAAGAACTCGGGAAGGTCTATTTCAGGACAGGACTCTGCATATTGCTGCTACTCCTTTTCGTGCTGATAATCAACAGGTCGTGGCGCTATATGCTGATGATTGCCGTAACACTTGCGGTCAATCTGCTCCTGGCTGTGGTGGTGTATTATATTGCGGGAATCAGCATCCATATCTACACCCTCGCAGGCCTTACTGTCTCGCTTGGCATCATCATCGACACGTCCATCGTGATGATCGACCACTACAGCTATTACCATGACCGGAGCGTGTTCCTGTCCATTGTCGGAGCCGTTGCCACGACCGTCGTTTCGCTGCTCGTCGTCCTGCTGCTGCCTGACGGGGACAAGGCAAATCTCGTGGACTTCATATGGATAATCATCATCAACCTTGCCGTTGCGCTCGCGGTGTCGTATTTCTTCGTTCCGGCTCTGCTTGATTCCTTCCCCGCCAGGTGGAAAGAACGCCTGCGCCCGGTCAAGTCCCGCAGGCGGATTGTCCGTTTCTCGGGGCGCTACGAAAAGTATATAGAATGGGGGCTGAAGCATCGTTGGCTGTACGTCCTCGCTCTTGTCGCTATGTTCGGAATTCCGCTCTGCTTCCTGCCGGAGAAGATTGTCCATGAGGAGGGCACTCCTCTGAAACGCTCCGAGGAAATCTACAACAAGGTGGTTGGGTGGAAACCATATGCCGACAACAAGAACACCGTGGACAAGATCCTGGGCTCGTCGATTGCCCTTTTTGGCAAGGCTCTTTCGCGTTCTGATTTCTTCCGCGAACCGTCGCGGCGCGTGCTGCTGATCCGCGCCGGAATGCCGGAGGGCTGCAATGTGGGGCAGCTGAACACCGTGATGCGGAGCATGGAAAACTACCTGGCGCAGTTCGATGAGATAGAGACATTCACCACCGAGATCCGCTCCTATGACAACGGCGAGATACGGGTGGAGTTCCTGCCTGAGTATGAGCACACTTCGTTCCCTGATGTGCTGAAGGCGCAGGTGACGAGGATGGCGGCGAATTTCGGCGGGGCGAATTGGGTGGTATCTGGCGTAAATGATTCATATTTCAACAATTACGTCAATACCAACATGAAGAACCAGCGAATTTCGCTGTCCGGCTACAATTTCGAGGATCTGCTTTCATACGCCGGAATCCTCCGCGACCGCCTTTCGGCGAACAAGAGAATCCAGGGGGCTGAAATCTGGGGAGGGGACGGATACGAGGCGCCGGGGTATGAGTTCAACGTGGATTACGATTTCGGTTCCATGGCGGTCCTGGGAATCAGTCCATATCGCTATTATGAGGAGCTCTCTTCCATCTTGTACGATTCCGGAATAGGCTCAATCATGACGGACGGGACGCTTTCCGATGTCGTGCTGAGATCTTCGAAGGCGGACGAGTTCGACCTATGGAATGTCGAGAACACAGGCGTTGCTGTCGATTCGTCTCTGGTCAAGCTCTCCGAGGTCGGGTCCGTCGGCAAGGAGCGCTCCGCAATGGAAATCTACAGGGAGAATCAGGCGTATGTCCTCAATGTCTGCTTCAACTTCATCGGCTCGTATGAATTGATGAGCAGGGTTCTCAAGGAACAGGTGACTGCCATGAATTCCGAGGTGTTGCCGATCGGCTACCGGGCCTATATCCCGAGCTATTCGTTCCGTACGCCGGACAAGGGGCGGTATGCGCTGCTTATCCTGCTGGTAATCGCCGTCATATTCGCCGTCTGCAGCATCATATTCAATTCTATCCGCAAGCCATTTGCCATCATCGGAATAATCCCGATTTCTTTTGTCGGGATTTTCCTCGCGTTCGGCCTCAGCCACTTCACTTTCGACCAGGGTGGTTTCGCTTCCTTCGTGATGGTCGCCGGCCTCGTTGTCAATGCCGGCATCTACATAATCGTCGCCATGAACAGGAACAGCTACATCAAGGCGTTCAACCACAAGATCATACCCATCACCCTCACCGTGATTTCCACCATCCTCGGTCTCATCCCGTTCCTTTTCGACGGGCCCACCGAAGTCTTCTGGTTCGCATTTGCCATCGGCACCATCGCCGGTATGGTCATGTCACTTGTCGCCCTTTTCTTCTGGTTCCCGATCTTCCTCCTCTCCCGTCCCCGGCGCTGATTCTGTATAATATGGCGGATATCCCTTATAATTGTCTGGTACATATTTGTTTCCGACAAGTTTCCCCAGAATGGGCGAGAGGTAGATCCATGATTTCGATGCAACGTAGCCGTCTCCGCACACGTAAAGAACCAAATCCCCATTGCTGAACACTTTCCGCACCAAGCTTTCCTCCGGAGAAAATGTATGTGCTGTCATTCAGAAGGTCAAAATTCATTCCCGGATAAACGCCTTCTGAATATTGGCGACTTTCAAATGAATATTTTCCACATGCCTCTCTCTCTTCGACACATCGCAGGATGCAGTCATCATGCCCACCATCGCAACCCCCATCAATATCACTGAGACCGAATTCTGCAGGACGATTTCCGTTGGCAGCGAGTTCGTCTTTTACAGTTCGGATTCCTCTCCCGAAACGGCTGACATAGTGGAGGTCACGCATCACACTGGAGATTATCGGGTTGCGGTATTCTTTCTGGGAAGGGAAGTTCTCTGGACGGAAAACAACCATGGCTCACATGAATAGCGGCAAATAAAGTTCATAATAGTGTTGCACACGACTCAGGGAAATGGACTACCTTTGCATTGGGGCAACATCATTTTGCGAATTAGGACATGGATAATAAGTATTTGGAAGCATTTCTTCATGCAACAGAAGAGTATCAGCGGCTGGGGATTGCCGAGCAGATAGACTATCAGAAGTTCTATCTGTACTCCATCATTACCCATTCCACTGCCATCGAGGGATCAACTGTCACCGAAGTTGAGAATCAACTGCTGTTCGATGAAGGGCTTTCAGCAAAGGGCAGGACTATGGTGGAGCAGCTGATGAACATCGACCTGAAAGCAGCCTACGAACACTCCATGAGCCTCGCCGAAGAGCACACTCCCTTCTCCATCCCTATGCTGAAAGAATTGTCGGCTTTGGTCATGAAGAATACTGGTTCGAAATACAGCACGCTGATGGGTGACTTCGATTCATCACAAGGGGATTTGCGCCTGGTCAATGTTACGGCTGGCGCTGGCGGACAATCCTATATGAACTATATGAAGGTACCTTCGCGTCTGCAGAATTTCTGTGATCAGATGAATGATCGACGAAAGGCTCTTTCCTCCCACCATGACCTGATGGAGGAATACCTTCTCAGTTTCGATGCTCATAATGTGCTGGTTGCAATCCATCCGTGGGTTGACGGCAATGGTCGCATGTCTCGTCTCGTCATGAACCACATTCAGTATGAGTTCGGACTTGTTCCTACAAAGGTGATGCAGGAGGATAAAGCAGAATATATTCAGGCACTCATCGCTTCGAGGAAGGAGGAATCCATGGAGCCTTTCCGCCTGTTCATGGTCAAGGAGCATACCAGGAACCTTATTCAGGAAATTGACGCTTATAAGAAATCGATATCCGAAGATGCCACACCTAAGGTGGACAAGAAAGGTGGACAAGAAACCACGGAGGTGGACAAGAAACCGATGCCCAGAGGCGTTGCCACCAGACAGAAGATACTGGTACTCATATCCAGCAACAATCGCATCACCACCACAGAAATGGCCTCACGCCTCGGCATCAACCGCAGCGCCCTTAGCAAGCACCTGAAGGTGATGCAGAAAGCCGGCGTCATCCGTCATGAAGGTTCTACGAAGAGCGGATGTTGGGTGGTGACGAACAATGACGGACGGCATTAGGAGACCACGAGATAAAGTCGTATCTTTAAACTCTACATTGAACATTGAAAATAGATCTGATAGCTTATGGCAAACTTATTGGACGAAACCGCGGGCCCTGTCAATGAGGCGGGACGTGACATACATGTCATCGACAAGAAAATCCCCGTCACAATCGGCGTCGGTTCAACTGTCTTCGAAATTGCGCTATGGGTGACTATCCCCATACTGGTAGTGCTCTTCTTGCTGGTCATGGGTCCGGCTGTCAGCAATCCGCTTGCCGTCGGCGTAGTCGGGTGCATCGCCGGGATGTTGCCGGGTATTATATTCGTCTTCATGAAAATATCCGCCCGGAACTATTTCCTCCAGCTTGAGCAGCGAATTCAGGCAGAAGCATCGAACATCGACAACTATATTGAGCAAAGAGTTCAGATCCTGCAAAATGTAGTCGGCCTCGTCGAGCGCGCCATAGAACTTGACAAAGACGTCATGAAGTCTGTGGCAGCTCTTAGAGGCGGGGCTGTGACAGAACAGAACAGGAGCGAGGTAAACCAGCAGGTGAATGCCGCCTTCGGCCGTCTGTTCCCGCAGGTGGAAGCCTATCCCGAACTGAAAGCCCACAATGCCATCGCCGATGCAATGCAGCAGAACGGCTATCTGCAGCGGGAAATTACCGCTGCCAGGACGGTGTACAACAGCCGGGTGACACAGTGGAACACCGATATCTTCTCGTGGCCTACAAAAATGATAGTCGCCGCGCGTCAGGGTTATACTACGCGCATTCCATTCACGGCTTCGGAAGAAACACGTGAGGCTGCCCGTGGCAAATTCTTCTAGCTGAGGCGCTGTGATCAGTGATATCTACGACCCGCTGACAGAATATGCGAACGTGTTCCGCGACCGCTTTGACAAAGTGGCCCAGGACACGTTTGCCGAGCTTGTTTCTGAGTCGGGCATAGATATCGCGGCAAACCGGGAGACATGCCGCCAGCTGCATTCTGTGGAGAAGGACGTATCGGCCACAGGCGGCAGGATTGACAGGTGGAAGGCACTGTGCATCTTCTTGTGGCTGCTGGTGGCGGCGAGCATCGTTGCTATATTGGTCTGGTCCAGGGAATTTGAACCTTGGGCCATAGCTTCTCTTGCAGTACTGGCAATTTCTCTTGTCGCCGTTCTTCTTGCCAATGTGCATCCCGCCCTGAAGGAATTCAAGGGCAGGAAGGAACAGTTGGAAGCCGAGGCGAAAAAACTTGAAACCGATGCATGGAACCAGATGGCGCCGCTGAACAGCCTCTATGACTGGGATGTGCTCACCCGCATGATGACCAGGACTGTCCCCAGGCTGGAATTCGACCCATATTTCACTACCCAGCGCCTGGCCGACCTGAAGGCCACATATGGCTGGGATGATTCGTTCAATGCCGACCGCTCAGTCATCTATTCCCACTCCGGTCTCATCAATGGCAACCCCTTTGTGATATGCCGCACCCGCAAGATGAGAATGGGGCGCAGAACCTATACCGGCTCCATCACAATCTATTGGACCACGCATGAAGTGGGCAGCGACGGCAAGTACCACACTGTCAGCCATTCGCAGGCGCTCACGGCGACCGTGACTGCGCCATTCCCTGAGTATTCCGAAAAGACCCGGCTCATCTATGGCAGCACTGCGGCTCCCGACCTGGTTTTTTCACGCAGGCATAGCGGACTTGCCGACAGGGAACATTCTGCTTCGTACAGAATGGAGCTGCGCTCTCTCAGGAGAAAAGCCCGTAATCTGAAGACTTCCGATTTTGCCATGATGACAAATGAGGAGTTCGAAGTGGCGTTCAACACCAGCGACCGCAACAACAACCAGCAGTTTGCCCTACTGTTCACTCCTCTTGCCCAGGAAAGCATGCTGAAGCTTCTGAAAGACCATAAGGAAGGATACGGCGATGACTTTGATTTCATCAAGAACAAGATGGTCAACATGGTCATTGCCGACCACATGCAAAGCATGGATCTGGACATGGATCCAGGACAGTACAGAAACTATGAATACGACAAGGCAAAGGCGGATTTCCTGAAAATCAATGCCCGTTGTTTCCGTGCAATATACTTCTGCCTGGCGCCTTTGTTATGCGTTCCGATGTACCAGCAGATCCGGCCCCAGAGCGCAATCTATGGCCATGACATGATGCGGCGCAGTGCTTTCTGGGAACATGAGGCATTGGCCAACTATTGGGGGCAAGGCCATTTCAGGCATCCGGACTGTGTTACAGACTGTATCCTGAAAACCAGGGAGCAGGAAGATGCGGACTGCAACAGATATGTCGCGGTATCTGCCCATGGATTCAGGGTCGAGAAACGTGTGACGTATATCGGCAGGTTTGGGGGTGACGGGAGGTGGCACAATGTCCCTGTCTATTGGGACGAGTACCTTCCCGTAACGGGCGAAGGCAGGATGGCCATAATGGAGGACAATGACTTCAACGATTCCCATGCGACCCAGACTGAGAGGATCGAGCATATAGACGAAATGCTGGAAAGCACAAGAATGACTCTATACCGCCGTCATATCGCCTCCAAGATCTAAAAAAGGACCGGCTCCTACAGAGTCGGTCCTTTTGGTCTTGGAATGACCGTCGGCTAGTTGTCGACAGGCCTGAGGACGAAGTGGAAACTGCGCTGTGCTGCAGGAATCATGTACTGCGGCAGCGGCAGAGCACCCCATGAGTTGACGCATCCTACGCCCATCTGTGCAAGCTCAAAGTTGACGTAGGTCGTGCCGTTGGTGCGGTCCTGCTTGTGAGCTTTGTTGACAATGTCGAGCGAGTGCTTCGCATTGCCGGTCTGGGAGTTGGTGATGTTCGGCCTGGGGTTGGGATCGGTCAGGCAGACATCGAGATCCTTCTGGCTGAAGGGCAGGGCAGATGCGGAGAAGCGTGTATCGGAAGAGATTTCGATTCCGGTTCCGTTGTCATCCAGCAGCCTGTACCAGCGGAGATCGGTCTTTGTGCCGGACTCCTGGGTGCGGACATATCCATAGTGGTATTGCTCGTCGACACTCTGACGATAATGCCCAACGAGGGCAGCACTGCTGCGGTCTGCGTAGTTCTCCCACGGTCCCTTTCCATAGTAATCGACTGTGGACCAGCGGCCAGGCATAGCGAACTGCATTCCGAAGCGGAAGAGCGACGGAAGCTTCTCGAGACCCTCGCCGGTCATGGACTCGATTCCGGAAACGGTACCGTCTGCGAATATGTCGTAGGACAGGGAAACGACAGCAGTGTCACGCAGAGGCTTGTAGGTCACGGAAACATTGTAGTGGTCAGCAGCTTTCTCGACGTCGAAGGACTTGACGGAGAATTCCGGATAACGCCACATCTTCATCTTTTCGTGGAGGAGCGCGCCCATGTCATTCTCGGTCGGAGCACGTCCGAAGGAGGGCATGATAGGAGCGGACAGGAGTTCGTCGCCGGAAACCTTGTAGCTGCAGAGAGCGCCGCTCTTCTTGTCGAAGACAGCTTCCCAGCTCGTGGCCTTGTCTCCGGAGAATGCGAACGAGCCGCTGAATGTCTCTGTGCCGTTTGCAGACTCATGAGCGGGCAGAACGGATGTGCTGCCATAAAGCGTGGTCGTGGACGGGCGATACGCTGCTACGGGAGCCTCATATACTGCCATCTGGTCGTAGGCGACCTGTTCGCCGGCGGAAAGAAGTCCGTCCTGAGCCTTGAGCACGTACTTGACATTGAGATAGATGTCGCAGTCAGGCATTCCGTCCGGTCCGAGGACGGTCTCGCAGGAAGGATTGTCCTTCACTGCTGCACTGACAGCCTTGAGATCCCGAGACCGACAGAGACAGTCTCGCCGGGAGCAACGCTGAGCTTGTCGACACTTCCGGAAAGAACGCTCGTGCCACCTGCTTCAACGGTCCATTCCATGCGGTAGCGGGAAAGGTCGATGAAGAAGTTCTCGTTGTATACCTTGACGCTTATCTCGTTTCCGCGAGGGATGACCCTGTCGAAAGCGGCTGTGGTGTCAAGTTTCGTGAAGATGTTCTGGTACTGGTAGCGGACTTCGTATGCATGGGGATGGAGAGAGCGGTCTGCTGCGATGACACCGTTGCAGTTGAAGCTTCCGTCCGACCCGTCATAGTCGTTGAAGTCGCCGCCGAATGCGAAGAAATGGTCGGATCCGGTCTTGGCGACATCGGAAGGCCAGCATAGAGCCTGGTCCACGAAGTCCCAGATGTATCCGCCCTGATAGTTGGGGTACTTGCGGACGAGGTCCCAGTACTCCTTGAACCCACCAATGGAGTTGCCCATTGCATGGGCATATTCGCACTGGATCAGAGGCCTTGTGGGGTTGTTCTCGAGATAGTCGATGCACCTCTGGTAGGAAGCATACATCGGGCAATAGATGTCCGTGTTCCAGGAACGTATTGCCTGCTCGAACTGAACGGGGCGGGAGCTGTCATATTCCTTGATCCACGTGTAGCATTTCTCGAAGTTTATTCCGTTTCCTGCTTCGTTACCGAGGCTCCATACTATTACGCACGGATGGTTGAAGTCCCTCTTGACCATCCTCTGGTCGCGGGCAAGGTGTGCGGCGGTGTAGTCCTCCCTTTTTGCGAGAGTCCTTTCGCCGTAGCCCATTCCGTGGGACTCGATGTTGCCTTCGTCCGTGACGTAGATGCCGTATTCGTCGCAGAGGGCGTACCACATCGGATCATTGGGATAGTGGCTCGTACGTACAGCATTGACATTGAGATGCTTCATGATCTCGATGTCGCGGATCATGTCTTCGCGGGAGAGCTGGTATCCCTTGTAGGGATTGAGCTCGTGACGGTCAACACCCTTGATCAGCACAGGTTTTCCGTTCACTAGAAGCTGGGCGTTCTTGACCTCTATGGTCCTGAACCCGAACCTGATGGACGTGCTCTCGGTTATGCCTTTCTTGTCGTAGGCAGTGACCTTCAGAGTGTAGAGAGACGGGCTCTCGGCACTCCAGAGGGCAGGGGAGGAGACGACTTGCTTTGTCCTCAGGACTGCGTTCCCGTTCTCGGACTCCTCATACTTCTTGGCAACGGGCGTGTCGAACGATGCGACTGTCTTCCCGTCGGGGTCGACGACCTCGTACTTCACGCTGGTGGTTCCGGGGGTCACTTCGGACATGACGGAAAGGTTACCGTCCATGTCTCCGGTCACGTGGACATCCTCGAGTCTCTTCTTCTCACGGGTAAATACCCAGACTCCGCGCGCTATTCCGTTGAGACGCCAGAAATCCTGGTCTTCCAGGTAGGAGCCGTCGCACCAGCGGAAAATCTCGAATGCAACGGTATTCTCTCCGACCTTGACGTAAGGCGTGATGTCAAATGTGGCTTCCAGCTTGCTGTCCTCACTGTAGCCGACGTACTTGCCGTTTACCCATACCGCAAGGTTGCTGGTCGCAGATCCGACACGGAGACGGACCTGTTTGCCGCTCCATGAAGGGGCCATCGTGAATGTCCTGCGGTACTGTCCCACATGGTTGTCCTTGAGGGGTACCTGTGGGGGATTGTCGTCGAAGTGACCGCGCCAGCTCCATCCTGTGTTGACATAGACAGGATCCTGGTAGCCCTGGAGATCCCACATCCCTGGAACGTCGATCGTTCCCCATGCGGAATCGTCATAGCCGACGGCGGCGAAGCTGTCGTCAGCCTCTTCAGGGGTCATCAGCATGCGGAACTGCCATACTCCGTCGAGAGAGAGTGTCTGCTGCTGGTCCGTCGTGAAAGTCGTGGTCATCGGCAGGCGATTCTCGGAGATGAACTCCGGATCCTGCCAGGCAGGCGTTCCTGTGGCCGAAGCCGACAGGACCGCTGCTGCAAGTGCCGTAAATATGATGTTCATAATATTTTATTTGCTTTGCTCGATTGCTGCCTGCGCGGCAGCGAGGCGTGCGATGGGCACGCGGAACGGGGAGCAGGAGACGTAGTCGATGCCGATCTTGTTGAAGAACCTGATGGAGTCGGGATCTCCGCCGTGCTCTCCGCAGACGCCGCACTTGAGGTCAGGCCTGCGGGAACGTCCGGAGTTGACTCCGTATTCCACGAGCTTGCCTACTCCCTTGGTATCGACGGTCTGGAACGGATCTGCATCGAGAAGCTTGTTCCCGAGGTAGTCGCCCATGAATGTGCCGATATCGTCACGGGAGAAGCCGAACGTCATCTGGGTCAGGTCATTGGTACCGAAGGAGAAGAACTCTGCGACGCGGGCCATCCTGTCGCCGGTAAGGGCTGCGCGCGGGATCTCGATCATGGTTCCGAACTTGTACTTCAGGTTGATCGTGTAGCGGCCTTCTACCTCAGCCTTTACGCGGTCGCAGATTGCCTTCTGGAAGCTGAGCTCGCGTGCGGAAATCGTGACAGGGATCATGATTTCCGGAACAGGATGCTTGCCTGCCTCGAGAAGCTCTGCGCTTGCCTCGAAGATTGCCCTGTACTGGGTTTCGGCGATCATAGGATAGGAGACGTGGAGACGTACTCCGCGGTGACCCATCATCGGGTTGACCTCGTGGAGAGCGTTTGCCCTCTTTTCGAGCTCCTCGACTGTGATGCGGAGCTCATGGGCGAGTTCCTTCTTCTTGTCCTCGGTCTTCGGCACGAACTCGTGGAGAGGCGGGTCGAGAAGGCGGAATACAACCGGCTTGCCGTCCATGATCGCGAGGGTGCTCTTGACTGCAGCCTTGATGTACGGACCAAGCTCGCCGAGAGCCTCGTCGCGCTCCTTGTCGGTGCTGCAGAGGATCATCTTGCGCATCATGGAAAGCGGACGCTCGGAGTTGCGGCCGTAGAACATGTGCTCGATACGGAACAGTCCGATACCCTCGGCTCCGAACTTCAGAGCCCTTTCGGCATCTTCAGGAGTATCTGCGTTGGTGCGGACACCCATCTTGCGGTATTTGTCGACAATGCCCATGAATTCGGTGAAGAGCGGGTTCTCGGTTGCATCCATGGTGTCGATCCTCTCGCCGTAGACAAGACCCTTGGAACCGTTGAGGCTGAGCCAGTCTCCTTCCTTGTAGACCTTGTCGGAACCAGCGAATTTCACGGTCTTCTTCTCGAGGTCGATCTTCATGCCGTCGCATCCTACGATGCAGCACTTGCCCCATCCGCGGGCTACAAGGGCTGCGTGGGAGGTCATTCCTCCGCGCTCTGTCAGGATACCTGCGGCGGCCCTCATGCCCTCGATGTCCTCAGGAGAAGTCTCCTCGCGGATGATGATGACCTTGCGGCCTTCTGCGAGAGCTTCCTTGGCGTCCTCGGGAGTGAAGACGATAGTGCCGACTGCTCCGCCCGGAGATGCGGGAAGACCTGTCGCGATGACCTTGGACTTCTTCTCGGAAGCCGGATCGAGGATAGGATGGAGAACTTCGTCGAGCTGAGACGGGGAAACCCTCATGATAGCAGTCTTCTCGTCGATCATGCCCTCGTCGAGCATGTCCATCGCCATCTGGAGGGCTGCAAGACCGGTCCTCTTTCCGATACGGCACTGGAGCATCCAGAGGTGGCCCTCCTGGATTGTGAACTCGATATCCTGCATGTCGTGGAAGTGCTCCTCGAGCTTGGTGCGGATGTCATAGAGTTCCTTGTATACTTCGGGCATCTGCTTCTCCAGGGAAGGCAGATTCTTGTTCTTCTCGGTCTTGGTGGCCTCGTTCAGGGGGTTCGGGGTGCGGATACCTGCAACCACGTCCTCGCCCTGGGCATTGATCAGCCATTCTCCGTAGAAGTGGTTGTCGCCGTTTGCAGGGTTGCGGGAGAAAGCTACGCCGGTTGCGGAGGTGTCGCCCATGTTTCCGAATACCATCGACTGTACGGTCACAGCCGTGCCCCAGTCATCGGGAATCTTCTCGATCTTCCTGTAGGCGATAGCCCTCTTCCCGTTCCAGGACTTGAACACGCCTCCGATGGAGCCCCAAAGCTGGGCTTCGGCGGTGTCGGGGAACTCCACTCCGAGGACTTCCTTCACCTTTGCCTTGAATTTGTCGCAAAGGTCTGCAAGTTCTTCGGCGGTGATGTCGGTATCGGATTTGTATCCCTTCGCATCCTTGAGTTCCTGCATCATGCGGTCCAGCTGCTGGCGGATTCCCTGGCCGTCTTCGGGCTCGATGCCTTCCGCCTTCTCCATGACGACGTCGGAGTACATCATGATGAGACGGCGGTATGCGTCATATACGAAACGGGGGTTGCCGGTCTTTTTGATCATGCCGGGGATGGTGGCTGAGCAAA
>CAYTXA010000010.1:0-20437 GCA_964440865.1 uncultured Muribaculaceae bacterium
TCTTCAACCATGACTTTTACTACACTTGCCACACCTGTGCTACGTTTTCGTCTCCCGGCGTAGCAATTTCTCCGATTTTCCGTGTTCCTGCTAAGTTTTCGGCTTTCAACGTAGCAGCGCCGTTCTTTTGATGCACCTGACCGACCTGTAGGTAGAGGGGAATGCACGCGAAAAGGTTTTAAACGTGTATTGCTCCTACCTTAAGGTTGGAGCAAAGAGCGCGAAAAGGTTTTAAATGTGTATTCCTCCAACCTGAGGGCAGAGCTGTGACCTTTGCGTCTGAAAGCCGGGGAAGAGTACTTTAGCCTTTTCTATTAGTCCTCCTGCATCCGCGAGTTCGGTCTTGGCAGAGGTCTCTGGAAATTTTTCTTGCCTGGATAATAAATTATTTTCTAAATTTGTCATTGATAAGGCGTTGGAAAATTACATCTTATTCTGAGCCATGACAGAAGTACTGGTTGCATCTCCAGAGAATGTCTTGGCTCATTTTTCGTGCAGCATTTCTTTCCCTGCGGATGTCGCGGTGGGGTTGGGGGCAGGCGGGACGCACTTCGGACCGGCTATGGGGTATAGCGGAATTATTGCTATTTTTGCAGGATTGAAATTGTACGACATTACACGAACACAAGAACTATGGACAAGACATCCTACGCCATGGGCCTGAGCATTGCCCAGAATCTGCTCCGTTCCGGAATCAAGGAAATCGACCTCAAGGATTTCTCCGAGGCAATCCGCGCCACTCTCGCAGGTGAGAAACCCCAGATGAGCCTGGAGGAAGCCAACAAGGCCCTCGAGGACTATTTCAACCGCATTGCTGAAGAGCAGGCCGCTGAAGCTGCCGAAGTCGGCAAAGTCATGAAGGAGGAGGGCGAGAAGTTCCTCGCGGCCAATAAGCTGGATCCTGATGTCCATACCCTTGCGAGCGGCCTCCAGTACAAGATCGTACGCCGCGGAACCGGCCACCGTCCCGGCCCGAAGGATCAGGTGCAGTGCGACTATGAAGGCCGCTTCACCAACGGACAGGTCTTCGACTCATCCTACAAGAGAGGCGAACCTGCCGTATTCGGAGTGAACCAGGTCATCAAGGGATGGCAGGAGGCTCTGCAGCTGATGAGCGAAGGCTCAGAGTGGGAGATCTATGTCCCGTACACCCTCGGCTACGGCGAGATCGGCGCCCAGGGAGCCATCCCACCCTACGCAGCCCTTGTCTTCAAGATCGAACTCCATAAGGTACTCTAAGCCATGGATCTGATTCAGGCCATTGAAATCTTCGCATTCGTCACCGGACTGGCCTACATCGTGCTGGAAATCTTCCAGAAAAATGCGATGTGGGTGCTCGGGATAGCGACCGGAATAGCCTGCGCGTACTCGTTCGGCGTGCAGAAGATCTGGGCTTCGATGGCCCTGAATATCTATTATGTGGGCGTCTCGGTCTGGGGCCTGTGGAAATGGTCCCGTGCCTCGAAAGCCCTCGAAGCGGCAAACTCAACCCAGGAAGATGGCGGCGCGTCTGTCCACCTTTCCGGAATGACACGGACGACTGCGGCAGTGAGCATCGTGCTCTTCGTTGCGGGAACGCTGCTGCTCTGGTTCATCCTCCGCGCCACGCAGGACGCGAATCCATGGCTGGACAGCATCGTCTCCGTCATGAGCGCGATAGCTACATGGTGGCTTGCGAAATCCATCCCTCAGCAGTGGCTCGTATGGATCGTAGCCGACATCCTGTCCATGATCCTGTGCCTGACGACCGGAATGTACTGGATGGGAGCGCTTTACCTGTTCTACTCGCTTGCCGCTGTGTTCGGCTGGTACCACTGGACCACCCACGGGAGATATATCGATGCTTAGGAACACATATCCTTCGAAACTACTCGATGCCGCCGTCGATGCGATAAGTTCCCTTCCCGGGATAGGGGAGAGGAACGCCCTGCGCCTTGCCTTGTGGATGCTCCGCCAGCCGGAGGAGAACATCGCGCACCTGACAGGGGCGATCGGCGACCTCCGCACAAAGGCAAAGTACTGCCGCGAGTGCGGAATGATCTCCGACGACGACGTCTGCTCGATCTGCTCCGACAAGAGCCGTGACCACAGCACCATCTGCGTCGTGGAGAATGTCAAGGACGTGATGAGCATGGAGGATACCGGGCAGTACCACGGAGTCTACCATGTCCTCGGAGGAATAATCTCCCCGATAAACGGGGTGGGCCCTTCCGACCTGACAATCAGGCAATTGGTGGAAAGGGTAGAGAAGCTTTCCGACGGGGAAGTCATCCTTGCCCTGAGCGGAGACGTAGAAGGGGAGACGACATCTTTCTATATCTACCGTCAGATAGAAAAATACAATGTGAGGGTCACAACCCTTGCCCGCGGCCTGGGCTTCGGCGACGATATCGAGTACGCCGACTCCCTGACGCTCGGACGCTCCCTTGTCACCAGGCAGCCCTTCAAGCCCTGACGCCACATGATCTGGAAAGCCTGCATACTGGCAATCTCCCTCTGCATGGACTGCTTCGCTGTTTCCACGTGCTCTTCCGTGACCCTGCGGGTGGTGCGGCTGAGGAAGACCCTGCGTATCGGGCTGATATTCGGCATTGTGCAGGCGGCGCTTTTCCTCGTGGGATGGGCATTCGGCTCCCTCCTCGTCGGCCTTGTCAGCCAGATTGCCCGCTGGATTGCCTTCATCCTCCTTGCCGGGGTCGGCGCAAACATGATCCGCGAGGCATTCGAGAAAGAACAGGAAGTGCGAAATCTCAACGGCATCAGGAATGTGGCGATCGGAGCGGTAGCGACAAGCATCGATGCCCTGATAGTGGGAATATCCATGTCCATGGAAATGACTCCGGGGAATGTCATTGCCGCCGATGCATCGGCTATTTTCGTGTTCACGGTCCTTTCCGTGCTCGGGGGCATCTCGGCCGGAAGCGCGATCGGCTCCCGCTACGGCAGACCTGCAGAATTCATCGGCGGCGCGACCCTTGTTGCCATAGCACTCTTGCAGGTTATCTGATATTGCATTTAAGGAAAAAATTCCTATTTTTGCCCAATAGGTGTATACCGCAGCGTACATGCCTCGGACGGAACCGTTTAACCAGGCAAAACCAGGGCGATGATTGGAATTTTCTACCGGAAAAATGGAGCGATACAGGTTTCCGAATCTGTCAGGGACCTGCATGATTTCCACGTCGAAGACGTCGTCTGGATCGATCTGATCGATCCGCAGGACTCTGAGCTGGACGCTGTCGAGTCTTTCCTCGGCACGGAGGTCCAGAACAAGGCCAAGGCTGAGGAGATCGAAAGCTCTTCCCGTTTCCGCGAGACGGACAACGCAATCTATGCGAACACGAACTTCCTGATGCCCGGACCGGAAGAGTACTACATGGAGCCGGTATCGTTCACTATAGTGGGCAAGACCCTGACTACCACCAGGGACGTGCCCCTGCGCTCCTTCACGGAACTCCAGCACAAGATGATGGCTATGCCGAGGCTTTTTCCGGACGGCTACCGCGTATTCGTCAGCATCCTGGACCAGAGGGTCGACCTTGATGCCGATACCATCGAGCTTATGGGCAAGGAGACCGAGCAGTTCAGCAAGCGCATAAACCAGAAGGAGGACATCAATGAGGATTTCCTTCTGGACATCAACCGTTTGCAGGAAAATACCACGATCGTGAGGGAGAATATCGTCGACAAGCAGAGGCTCATCACGAACATAATGAAGAGCGACAAGTATCCGCTGGAGCTTGAGCCCACGCTCAATGTCCTCCTGCAGGATATCAAGTCCCTGATAAACCACACGAACTTCACGTTCGAGAGGCTGGAATATCTGCAGGACACGGCACTCGGCCTGATCAACCTCGACCAGAACAACATCATGAGGATGTTCACGCTGCTTTCCCTGCTCTTCATGCCTCCTACGCTTGTCGCGAGCTTCTTCGGCATGAACGTGAAACTTCCGCTCGAAGGTCTGGACATCGCATGGATCCTGATCCTCCTGGTGATGATATTCTCATTCGTCATTATCCTCATCATTTTCAAGAGGAAAAAGATGCTTTAGTCTGGAAATTTTTATATCTTTGCGCGCCCTTCTGACGGAAAGGCGCTTTTTTCGTCCGTACGTCGGGGTACAGATAATAATGTTAAACAACTAGCTTATTTTCAACAACAAAATGGCAGAAGAAAACAAACAGGCAAGGCTGAACGCCTCTGTCGCTCCGGATGCATTCGACTGGGATGCGTTCGAGAACGAGGGAAACGTCTACGGCGGGACCGACCGCAAGTCGATCGAGAACGCTTATGACAGCACCCTCTCCAAAATCAATGAGAATGAAGTAGTGGAAGGCACCGTAACCGCTATCGGAAAGAGAGAGGTTACCGTCAACATCGGCTACAAGAGCGAAGGTGTGATCCCCGCTCCCGAGTTCCGCTACAATCCTGACCTGAAGGTCGGTGACAAGGTTGACGTCTATGTAGAGTCCGTAGAGGACCGCAAGGGCCAGCTTGTACTCTCCCACAGGAAGGCTCGTCAGCTCAAGGCCTGGGACCAGATAAACGCAGCTTACGAAAGCGGCGAGGTTGTAAAGGGCTATGTAAAGACCCGCACGAAGGGCGGCATGATCGTGGACGTATTCGGAATCGAGGCATTCCTCCCCGGATCCCAGATCGACATCAAGCCCATCCGTGACTACGATTCCTTCGTCGACACGACCATGGACTTCAAGATCGTGAAGATCAACTCTGAGTTCAAGAACGTTGTCGTTTCCCACAAGGCTCTCCTCGAGGCCGAGCTTGAGAAGCAGAAGGCCGAGATCATCGGCAAGCTCGAGAAAGGCCAGGTACTCGAGGGAACCGTCAAGAACATCACCAACTACGGCGTATTCGTAGACCTGGGCGGTGTGGACGGTCTCATCCATATCACCGACCTCAGCTGGGGCCGCGTAAACAACCCCGAGGACGTCGTTTCCCTCGACCAGAAGATCAAGGTCGTTGTCCTCGACTTCAACGAGCAGCAGAAGAGGATCGCTCTCGGTCTCAAGCAGCTCATGCCTCATCCTTGGGACAGCCTCGACCCGAACCTGAAGGTCGGCGACAAGGTAAAGGGCAAGGTTGTAATGATCGCAGACTACGGCGCATTCGTAGAGATACAGCCCGGCGTAGAAGGCCTTATCCATGTTTCCGAGATGTCCTGGAGCCCGAGGCTCAGGATCGCCCAGGATTTCGTCAAGGTAGGCCAGGAAGTTGAGGCTCAGATCCTTTCCCTCGACAGGGAGAACCACAAGATGTCCCTCGGTCTCAAGCAGCTCATGCCCAATCCCTGGGATACCATCCACGAGAAATATCCTGTCGGCAGCAAGCATACCGCCATCGTACGCAATATCACCAACTTCGGTGTATTCGCAGAGCTTGAGGACGGCATCGAGGGCCTGATCCACATCAGCGACCTCTCCTGGGAGAAGATCAAGCATCCTTCCGAGGTTTGCAACACCGGCGACAAGATCGACGTGATCATCATCGACTTCGATGAGGCCAACCACAAGCTCAGCCTTGGCCACAAGCAGCTTCTCCCGAATCCCTGGGATGAACTCGAGGCCAAGTATCCCGCAGGCACCGTTGTCAACGGCACCGTCGAGAGCATCGTGGAGCGTGGCGCAAACATCAAGCTTGAGGACGGTACCGCAGCATTCTGCTTCTCCCGTGACCTCCAGAAGGAGGACGGCAAGACTGCAGTCGTAGGCGAGACCCTTCCCTTCAAGGTTGTCGAGCTCCGCAGGAGCACACGCCGCATACTCGTTTCCCACTCCAAGACTTACCGTGATGCCGAGGAGACCCGCGCAGCCGTTGAGTCCGACAACACCAAGAAGGCCGTCAAGAAGATCAACTCCAATGTTGAGAAGACCACTCTCGGCGACATCTCCGCTCTCGCAGCTCTGAAAGATAAACTCGCGAAAGAAGAGAAGAAAGGTGAGTAATTTCACACTGAAGATAATGGGCACGGGTTCGGCCGCGCCCGTTGTCGGAAGGATACAGAGCGCTCATGTACTTGACGTACATGGGCGTTCGTTCCTTATAGACTGTGGCGAGGGCGTGCAGAGGGCGATGCTCCGAGGCCATGTCTCCCTCCTGAAGGTGGACAATATCCTCCTCAGCCACATCCATGGGGACCACATCTTCGGATTCTTCGGCCTGATGTCGACCATAGGGATGAAGGGGCGTCAGGCTCCGATCGATGTCTATGCCCCGTCGAATTTCGGCCCGATGCTGAAGTTCTTCATGTCCTACTACGGGCAGGGCATACCCTTCGAAGTCCGTTTCCACCCGGTCGACCCGAAAGGCCCGGAGAAAATCATAGATACCAGGACCATCGAAGTCCTGGCTTTTCCGCTCAACCACAAAATAGCCACGAACGGGTACATCATCAGGGAGAAGAGACCTCTGCTCGACGTGAGGAAGGAAGCTCTCGAAAAATATGGCCTGACGCTCTCCGAGATCGGGACCCTGAAACGGGGCGAAGATGTCATCCGCCCGGCAGGCCAGGACGAGGAGGAAGTGACGTTCATGAACGGGTTCGTGCGCCATTCCGGAACGGACAAACCGCTGAAAATCAGCGTGGAAGAAGCAGCCTATGTGCCATTCGTCCCCAGGAGCTATGCCTATGTGAGCGACACTGCGCCGTTCCCGGAGCTTGCCGGATGGGTCAGGGGAGTGGACATCCTCTACCATGAATCCACATACCTGGAGGCTCTCGCCGACCAGGCTCTCCAGCGCTTCCACTCGACCGCCAGGCAGGCTGCCAGTTGCGCCGCCGAGGCTGGAGTCGGGAAACTTGGGCTCGGCCACTATTCCTCCCGCTGCCAGGACGAGAAGCTCTATCAGGCGGAGGCAAGGGAGATTTTCCCTGAGTCCTACGCTGCGAATGACGGAGACGTATTTGACCTTCCGTTGCTGAAAAACGGGGAATAATCCTTATATTAGTACTCGATGAAACGTCTCTGGGTCATATTTCCTTTGGCGGTGCTTCTGGCTGCGCTGGTTTCGTGGGCTGCTCCCGAAACCCCACAGGAGCGCTATATCCGCCAGTATGCCTCGACTGCTGTCCGCGAAATGTACCGTTCCGGTGTGCCTGCCAGCATCACGCTTGCGCAGGGGCTGCTGGAATCCCGTTCCGGCCAGTCGGACCTTGCCACCAGGGGCAACAACCACTTCGGCATCAAGTGCCACAAGTGGACCGGCAAGACCATGACCCATGACGATGACCGGAAGGGGGAGTGCTTCAGGGTCTACGACGATGCTGACGCCTCGTTCCGCGACCATTCTGATTTCCTCCGATACAGCGACCGCTACAAGTTTCTGTTCGAGTACAAGACAACTGATTACAAGAGCTGGGCCTATGGCCTGAAGAAAGCAGGCTACGCCACTGACCCGGGCTACCCGTCGAAGCTGATAAAGTACATCGAGGATTACCACCTCTATGACTATGACAAGATGACCGTGGCTCAGGCCGACGGCATCTCCGGCGGGGAAACTGCGGCGGCCCCGGCAAAGGAGCCGGAGCAGAAGATGACAAGGCGCCAGCGCAAGGCGGCAAAGGAGGCGGCGAGGGCATCCGGGAGAGAAGAACGCAAGACGCGCCGTCGCGCCAAGGAAACTACGGGCGAGACGGTTTCGCTCAGTGAGGAGGCCGAGGTGAGCGAAACTATTCCGGCATCTCCGCTTTCCCTCGAGGAAGTGAAGAAGGAGGAGCCCAGCGAGACCCATTCCTTCTCGCTTTCGCGTCAGATGTATTCCAAGAACGGGGTCCCGTTCATCTACTCCGCCGCGGGAGAAACATACGAATCCATCGCCAAGGCGAACAATCTTTTCCTGCGTGAGCTGCTGAAATACAACGACCTGACTGCTCCGGAAGAACTCCTTCCCGGGACGGTTGTCTTCGTGCAGCCGAAGAAGGCGCACTCTGCCAAGGGACTGGACAAATACATAGTGGCGGAAGACGGCGAAAGCCTCAGGGACATTGCCCAGAGGTTTGCCGTGAAGCTTTCGTCTGTCGAGAAAATCAACGGATTCTCCCGCAATGAGCCTCTGCGTGAGGGAGATACGGTCAAGCTTAGATAACAATGGAAGCGAGAGGGAAGAGAAAGCATATTGTGACGGCGATTGTACTGGTGGCGGCGGTGGTCTGCCTGGGTGCGGGCTTATGGGCATGGCAGTACTGGTACGACAGGAAAGTTCCGAATTTCAGCGAGTCCATGGACCTGTATGTCTTTCCCGATACCCCGAAGGACAGCATCCGTGCCGAAATTGTAGAGAAGGCAGGGGTCAAGAAGATCCGCAGCCTTGACAGGGTATTCAGGGAACTGGACGGCATCAAGCCGGGACATTATCTCATAAGGCCCTCGGATCCAAGCATATATGTCGTCAGGATGCTTTCCGGCGGGTGGCAGACTCCGGTGCAGCTTGTGCTCCCGTCGACCATGAGGCTTCGCGGAAAAATCGCCCTAACCATAAGCCGTCAGATGATGATGGATTCTGCCGCTGTGGCAAACGCTCTGAATGACAAGGAGCAGCTCTCTAAGTTCGGCTTCACTCCGGAGAATGTGTTCGCCCTTTTTGTGCCGGACAACTATGAGGTGTGGTGGACAGACTCGATGGAATCCGTCCTGGCAAAGCAGAAGGCGGCATACGATGCCTTCTGGACCGACTCCAATGTCGCCAAGGCAAAGAAACTCGGGCTGACGAAGATGCAGGTCTCCATCCTCGCCTCGATCGTGAAAGGGGAGACGAACTATGAGCCTGAAATGCCGAAGATTGCCGCTGTCTACCTGACACGCCTGCGCAAGGGCATGAAGCTGCAGGCAGACCCGACGGTCGCCTACTGCTACGACTACACGCTCAACCGCATACTGAAGAAGCATCTCGCGGTGGATTCTCCGTTCAATACCTACAAGTATCCGGGCCTTCCTCCCGCTCCGATCTGCGTGCCGACGAGAGCATGCCTGGAGGCCGTCCTGAATCCTGCCGACGGAGACTGGCTGTTTTTCTGCGCCAGCCCCGAAAGGGACGGAACCCACAGATTTGCAAAGGATTACGCTACCCACCTCCGGAATGCCAGGGAGTTCCAGCGTGCGCTGGACAAGCGCTAGACCCTGCGCACCTTCAGGATATGCTTCTGGATCTTGAGCTGTGAGGTGATCTTGTCCAGTTCCATGTTGGAGGGAACCGCAAGCATTATCGTGATCTCGTTCGTGCCGTTTCTCTGGTCTTCCGAGACGTTGAGGCTGCGGAGGGATGCCTTGAACTGACTGATAATCTCCGTAATCTTCGCCAGCACGGACTGCTCGATGTCGGCTGTGATGCGGAGGCCCACCTGGAAGCTGCCTGATGACGGTGTCGCCGCCCAGCGCACTTTCTGGATACGGTAGGGATACATGGTGATCAGTCTCGCGGCGTTCGGGCAGGACATCCTGTGGATCTTGATGCCGTCGTCCCTTGTCACGAATCCGAACACGTCGTCTCCGTAGACAGGGTTGCAGCATTTCGCCATCTTGTAGTCCAGCCCCTTGAGGTCTTTCGCGTTGAGTACCAGGATGTCGTCGGATGAGCCTCCTGTCCCGGTCCATTCCTGCTTCTTCTCTACCTCTTTCTCAGCTTCTTTTGCTTCTGCCTCTGCCGCCCTGACCGCCTGGTCCTGGATATATGCCTTTATGACATTGATGTCCAGGGATTCGTCTCCGACTGCGGAGTAGAATGCATGAAGATTCTCGTAGTGGTGCTTCTTCATGAATTCCGTCAGCATGTCGCTCGGAAGCTCCAGCTTCCAGTTCTTCAGCCTCCTCTCCAGCAGCTCCTTCCCTTCCTCGGCCTTCTTGAATTCCTCCTCCTTGAGACTCTGGCGTATCTTCGTGCGAGCTTTCGAGGAAACCACGAAATTGACCCAGTCAGACGATGGTTTCTGGTTCTTGCTCGTGAGGATCTCGACAACGTCTCCGGTAGCCAGCTTGTCCTTGATGGACACGGCCTTTCCTCCGATGCGGCCACCGATACAGTGCACTCCGATGTTGGAGTGGATGTTGAAGGCGAAGTCCAGCACCGTGGCCCCTTTCGGGAGAATCCTGAGCTCACCGGTCGGGGTGAAGACGAAAATGTCCTTGTCCGGAGGCTGCGGGAGCTCTTCGGCGCTAGCAGTGGACGGATGCTCGAGGTTGTACCGGACGGATTTCAGCCATCTGTCCATGTTCGCCTCGTGCTGTATTCCCTTGTAGGACCAGTGCGCGGCGTTCCCGTTCTCGGCCTCGTCGTCCATGCGTTTCGTCCTGATCTGGACTTCGACGTAGGCGTTTTCCTTGTTCTTTACCGTGATATGGAGCGACTCGTAGCCGTTCGGCTTGGGTCTCGTGATCCAGTCGCGCAGACGCGCCGTGTCCGGCTCGTATTCCTCTGTTACATAGGAGTATACCTTCCAGCACAAGTCCTTCTCGACCTTCGGGTCAGGTTCGCAGTCGATCACGAATCTCATGGCAAACACGTCGTAGACTCCCTCGAAGGGCACCTTCTGGCGGCGCATCTTTGCGAAAATCGAATATGCCGATTTCGTGCGGACTTTCAGCTTGTACCTGATCCCCGCGTCGCTGAGCTTCTTCTTCAGAGGTTCGAGGAATTCCTGCGACAACTTCTCACGGTCCTTCTCTGTAGCCTTCAGCTTGTTGGTTATCAGGCGGTATTGCTCAGGCTCTGCGTAGCGGAGGTATATGTCCTCGAGCTCCGCCTTGATGTTGTAGAGCCCGAGCTGGTGGGCGAGAGGGATGTAGAGCATCAACGTCTCGAGGATCTTCCTTTCCTTGTTCTGTCGGGGGAACATGGAAAGGTGGCGCATAACTTCGAGACGGTCTGCAATCTTCAGGACAGTGACTCTAGGGTCGGTGGAGTACTGGACGATGAGTTTCTTGTAGTTTTCCGCTTCGAGCCTTGTGTCCTTGGGTTTGATGGTGGCAATCTTGTTGAGGCCGTCGACCATGGTCATGATCTCCCTGGAGAAGCCCCAGGAGGACGTGTCGAGGTCGGGATGCCGCCTCAGTGCCTCATGCAGGAATACGGAAGCCACACACTCGGCGGGCAACCCGATCTCGTCGGAGGCGATCAGGGCAACTCCAAGCGGATGCTCCAGGAAAGGCGACCCGTCATAGCGCCGGTCGTCTGCCAGAGCTCTCGCTGCAATGTCGTAGGCCTTGTCTATCAAGGCTTTGCCCTCATCATTGTAGTGGGGGAAACGTGTTGATGCTATTTCCATACTTTAAGGTATTCCTGCAGAGCCCACATTTCGTCGCGCCATCTTGCCGCGGCGTCGAAATCCAGTTCCTGCGCTGCTTTTGTCATTTTTCTCTTGTCTTCCTCGACTGTCTTCTCGACCTGCTCCCTTGACATGGACCTGATCACGGGGTCCTGGAGCACGGCCGCAAGGTCTGCCTTGACGAAGCCGTCGACGTATGCCGAGTTGGAATCCCTCTTCGAATCCGTTCCGAGCCCGACGGTGATGCGTCCTCTTCCCAGGCTGGACGGGTCGGGTACGAATGTAGGTTCGGAGTATGAGTGTTCCGCCGCCGTCTTGCCTCCGAGCTGGAGCGCAAGCGAATTCTCGTGCCCTTCGACCTGTTTCGGGGTAATGTGGTGCAGCTTGTTGTATTCCATCTGCTTGCTCCTGCGCCTGTCGGTCTCGTAGATTGTCTTCCGCATAGAGTCGGTGATCATGTCGGCATACATGATTACCTTCCCGTTTATGTTCCTGGCGGCGCGTCCTGCAGTCTGTGTGAGGGCTACTTCGGAGCGCAGGAAACCTTCCTTGTCCGCGTCGAGGATTGCCACGAGCGACACCATGGGGATATCCAGACCCTCCCTCAGCAGGTTGACCCCGACAAGGACATCGAACATCCCTTTCTTGAACTGCTCGATGATTTCGATGCGTTCCCCAGTGTCTATGTCGGAATGGATATAGGCAGACCTGACGCCCATCCTCGCGAAATACTGGTCCAGCTCCTCTGCCATGCGTTTCGTCAGGGTGGTGACAAGCACCCTCTCGTCCCTTTCCGACCTCTGCCGTATCTCTTCGAGAAGATTGTCGACCTGGTTTTTCGTCGGGCGGACCTCTATGGGCGGGTCAAGAAGGCCTGTCGGCCGGACAACCTGCTCGACCACAAGGCCTCCGCTCTTGCCGAGCTCATAGGGAGAAGGCGTAGCGCTTACGTACACGGTCTGTCCCGTAAGCGCTTCGAACTCATCGAATTTCAGCGGCCTGTTGTCAGCTGCCGCCGGGAGACGGAAGCCGTATTCTATCAGCACGGACTTGCGGCTGTGGTCTCCTCCGTACATTGCCCTTATCTGTGGGATCGTGACATGGCTCTCGTCTATGAACACGATGAAATCCTTCGGGAAATAGTCCAGCAGGCAGAATGGCCTTTGCCCTGCCTTCCTGCCGTCGAGGTAGCGGGAGTAGTTCTCGATGCCGGGGCAGTAGCCCATTTCCTTCATCATCTCGATATCGTATTCCACCCTCTGCTTCAGCCTCTTGGCTTCCATGTCCTTTCCGATGCTCTCGAAATACTGCACCTGCGAGGTGAGGTCCTCCTGGATCTGGCTGACGGCCTGGACAGCCCTCTCCTTCGTTGTGACAAAGTTGTTGGCAGGGTAGATCGGCACCTCGTCCAGGTCTTCGAGCTTGGCTCCCGTAACAGGGTCGATCAGAGAGAGTTCCTCGATTTCGTCCCCGAAGAATTCTATCCTCACGGCTTCGTCCGCTCCTCCAAGGAAAACGTCCACGGTGTCGCCCCTGACGCGGAACGTCCCGCGCTTGAAATCCGTCTCCGTACGGCTGTAGAGCGCGTCCACGAGGTGGTACAGCAGCCTTGTCATGCTGCGGCTTTCTCCCTTGTGGACCACGACTGTCTGGTCGTGGAAGTCGGCTGGGTTGCCTATGCCATAAAGACATGACACGCTCGACACGACAATTACGTCACGTCTGCCTGACATTAAGGCAGACGCCGCGCTCAGGCGGAGCTTGTCTATCTGGTCATTTATGCTCAGATCCTTTTCTATATAGGGATCCGTGGACGGGATATAGGCTTCCGGCTGATAATAATCGTAGTAGGAGACAAAATATTCCACGGAATTTTCGGGGAAGAATGTTTTGAACTCGCCGTAGAGCTGTGCGGCAAGAGTTTTGTTGTGGCTCAGAACCAGTGCAGGACGCTTGAGACGTGCGATGACGTTGCCCATCGTGAATGTCTTCCCTGAGCCGGTCACGCCGAGCAGCGTTACGGCCGGGACTCCTTCGGCGAGCGAGTCGCAGAGTCCGTCGATCGCCTGAGGCTGGTCCCTTGCGGGAGGATATGGTGCTTCCAGTTTGAATTGCATAGCAAAAAGTTACTTGCCTTTATGCAAATATAGCACTTGTTGTGTCCTTTTGGACTGGCAAACTGATAAAAGGAGTGCTAAAAATTTTGGCAGGTTTTTTTAAATTGAGAATAATTTATATATTTGCAGTGATCCTAGGCACTTTGGTAGCCTGGGAAATGCTGAACAGCGAAATTTATTAACTAGTTTTTCATAAACATGAAAGCAATCAAAACTATTCTTGGTGCGCTTGCTGTTGCAAGCCTCCTCGGTTTCTCCTTCAGCGCTTCCGCTCAGGAGAACAACAACCGTGATGAGAACGGCAAGGTTGTTCGTGGCGCTTATGAGACGAACAACTTTGGCTCCAACTGGTTCATCGGTGTTGGCGCTGGCGTAAACAGCGTATACAACAACGAGGAACTCGGCAAGTACGGCCTTGCAATTGACGCTAACCTCGGCAAATGGTTCACTCCTTCCGTAGGAGCCCGCATCGGCTGGACTGGTGTCAAGAATGAGATTGAGACTGGCGATGGCCTCTATAAGGACGGCAATTTCGACCAGTTCCACTATGTACACGGCGATCTCCTCTGGAACATCTCCAACGCTTTCAGCGGCTACAAGGAGACCCGTTTCTGGGACTTCATCCCCTATGTTACCATGGGCGGCCTCTACACGGAGAACGATCAGTCTGATGATTCCAACTGGGAGTATGCAGCTGGTGTAGGTCTTCTCAATGACTTCGGTCTCGGTGGTCACGTAGACCTCTTCCTCGATGCTCGCTGGCTCGTTGCCCGCGAGGAGGCATACCTCAACAAGGGCAAGTACATCAACTTCCCGACCCTCACCGCAGGCCTTATCTTCAACCTCGGCAAGAGCAACTGGGATCGTCACAGCACCATCACTCCGGTCGTTGTTCCGCTTCCCTTCACTGAGGATCAGTACAATGCCCTCAAGAATCGCGTAGCTGAGCTCGAGAAAGAGAACGCTGCTCTCAAGAACGAGATCGCTTCCCTCAAGAACCAGGCTCCTGACACCGTATACGTAGGTGACGAAGGCGCTGTTGAGTCCGGCTGCTACACATTCTTCGATCTTGGCTCCAGCAAGCTCTCCGCTCGCGAGAAGTATCATCTTGACTTCTACGCAAACGAGGTTGCAAGCAAGCTTGCAGACGACCAGACTCTCGTAGTCACCGGTTCTGCTGACTCCGCTACTGGTTCTGCAAAGACCAACGCAAGGATCGCTGAGGCTCGTGCAAACGCTGTAAAGGATTACCTCGTAAGCAAGGGTGTTGACGCAAGCAAGGTTACTGTTGAGTCCCTCGGTGGAATCGACGGAAAGGCTGATGCTCGTCGCGTAGTTACTGTTGTAAAGTAATCTGCACTACATCAAAAATTAGCCCGGTCTTTTGACCGGGCTTTTTTTGTATCGTACTGAAAACAATCTATCTCAGAAGCCTGAGCTCGTACTCAGCGCGGATCTTGTCTATGATGTTGCAGACTATCCTGTAGGCCCTTCCGTCTGCCCTGTAGTCCGCCGGGGCGATGAAATTGACGCGTCCCTGCTTAAGCAGTTCCTTGGATCCCCTGAACTCCTTGTCGTTGTCCGGATTGTAGACGGCTATCGAATTGCCCCCGAACATGGATACGATTTTCATGCTCGGCACGTCTGTCTCTCCGTCCCCGAAGTAGATCATCTGCGGGAATGGAATCCGCTTCTTGTCCTCTGCTATCTGCGAATTGACAATCTTCGAATCCCTTGCGCTGAAGACTCCCTTGTTGATCTTGAAGAGGTACTGCGTCTTGCCGGTGTAGTCAACGGCAATTCCGGGCCACTCGGCTTCCCCGTTCTTGTCGTAGAGGTATGTGCTGGCGAATATGTGCTTGAATTCTCCGGCGATGGGGGAGCCCTCGATTATTTCCTTGAGCCCGGAGGAATTGATGTAGTGCTCTACGATTACCCCGTGCGAGCGGCCATAGTCGTTTATCAGGGCGAACCATTCCTTGACACCGGGGTAGAAGACGATGTCCCGGCCGAACCTGTTGAAATCGCTGCGGCGCAGCTTGATGGCGTTCTTCTTGGCTTCGTCCATCATCAGTTTCATGTAGGCGAGGATGTTGCTGGCATCCTGCCCTACGGCGATGCCGTCGCTTGCTTTCCAGAATTCTTCCGGAGTTTTCCCGATTGCCTGGATGAATCCGAACTCCTGCATATTGCCTGGAGATAGGGTGCCGTCCCAGTCGTAGACGAGGGCAACTATTGGTCTTTTACGCATTTTTCACCACAAATAAGTCAGTTTCACAAATATAGCCAATCCGTTTTACAGTAGGGGGATAAAATTTTGTATTTTCGTTGCAGAAAACAATCTTGACCATGATACATTATCTTGAAAGACTCCAGAATGCCACCAGGAAATATTGGGGCAAGGCAGCGCTGAACAATATCGGCGGGGAAACCTTCACCTATGGCCAGATGGCTACATGGATCGAAAAGTTCCACATTTTCTTCGAAGGCGCCGGCATCAGGAAGGGCGAACACATCGCTATCTGCGCGAGGAACGGAGCGCGCTGGGGAATGAGCTATCTGTCCGTGAACACGTATGAGGCAGTTGTTGTCCCGATTCTGTTCGATTTCACTCCGGAAGCAGTCAACCGCCTGACGGACCATTCCGAGGCTGTCGGCCTCTTCACGAATGAGGACAAGTGGAAGAAGCTGGATGTGGCGAAGATGCCTCTCCTGCGCTTTGTGATGGACGTGGACACATGGACGCTTCTCTGGTGCAAGGACTACGATATCCGTAAGGCCTGGGACGATGTCGAGGCGAAATTCTCCGCCAAGTGGCCGGATGGCTACACGGCAGACGACGTCGTATTCCCGACGGACAACCTCGACGACCTGTGCATGATCAACTACACTTCAGGCTCCACCGGCACGCCCAAGGGCGTCATGCTGACATACAGGAATTTCTCGGCTACCATCGAGTTCAGCCAGAATGAGATCCCCTCGTCCGACAAATACACGATGGTGTCCATGCTTCCGATGGCGCATATGTACGGCCGTGTGATCGAGTTCATCTATCATCTCTGCAACGGCACGGCCATCTATTGGCTCGGAAAGGCCCCGACCCCGTCAACCCTCATGAAGGCCTTCAAGGATGTCAAGCCCTACCTTCTCATCACCGTGCCCCTTGTCATGGAAAAGATCTTCAAGGCGAAGATCCGTCCCCAGCTTGACAAGCCCGCCATCAAGCTGGCGTGCATGATCCCCGGCCTCAGGAATGTGATCTACAAGAAGGTACGCGAAGGAATCGAGTCTGCGTTCGGAGGCAATGTCATGGAATTCATCATGGGCGGCGCCCCGCTCAACCCCGAGGTCGAGAAATGGTTCCGCCGCATCAAGCTTCCGTATATCGTCGGCTATGGCATGACCGAGGCCACTCCGCTCCTTGCCTATGAACATCATGAGAAATATGTCCCCGGCTCCTGCGGAAAGCCCGTTTCCTGCTGCAAGGTGAGGATCGATTCCGAAGATCCCCAGCATATTGCCGGCGAGATCCAGGCGAAGGGAGACAACATCTGCATCGGCTACTACAAGAACGAGGAGGCGTCCAGGAATGCATTCACGGAGGATGGGTTCCTCCGCACCGGCGACCTGGGAATCATGGATGCAGACGGAAATATCTTCATCCGCGGCCGTTCGAAGAGCATGATCCTCGGCCCGTCCGGACAGAACATCTATCCTGAGGAGCTTGAGGCAGTTGTCAACAACCAGCCCTACGTTGCGGAGTCCGTCGTTGTCGACAGGGGAGGAAAGCTTGTTGCCCTTGTCTGCCTGGACCAGACTGCAATCGAAAAGGATGGCCTTGATTCTGAAGCTGTTTCCGACATCCCGGAGAGCATCAGGGTGTCTTCCAACAGGGAACTTCCGAAGTACAGCCAGATTTCCAAGGTGGAGATCCAGGTCAAGCCTTTCGAGAAGACTCCGAAGATGAGCATCAAGCGTTACCTCTACCAGTAGTGACAAAATGTCATAATTGGGAAAAAGGAACACAATTTGACACTTGGAAACGCGGTAGCCGCAGTGGCTGCCGCGTTTTTTTGACAAACAAAAACATATGGCAACATCTGGCAAAATTGGAGTAACTACCGAGAACATTTTCCCGGTGATCAAGCAATACCTTTATTCTGACCATGAGATTTTCCTGCGCGAACTGGTGGCAAACGCTGTCGATGCGACCCAGAAGCTGAAGGCACTCTCATCCAACGGCGACTTCAAGGGCTCCCTCGGGGACCTTTCCATCCGCATCGACCTCGACGAGAGCAACAAGGTCCTGAAAATCACCGACCGCGGTATCGGCATGACTGCCGAGGAGGTCGACAAGTACATCAACCAGATTGCGTTCTCGTCCGCGGGAGAATTCCTCTCGAAGTACAAGGACAAGATTGGCTCCATAATCGGCCATTTCGGCCTCGGCTTCTACTCTGCCTTCATGGTATCGAAGAAGGTGGAGATCGACTCTCTGAGCTGGAAAGAAGGGGCAAAGGCCGTGCGCTGGAGCTGCGAGGGCAATCCTGAGTACACGATGGAGGATTCCGACAAGAACGACCGCGGTACGACCATCACCCTCTGGCTTGACGACGACGCGTCCGAATACGCGACTAAAGGCCGCATCGACTATCTTCTCGGAAAGTACTGCAAGTTCATGCCTGTCCCCATCGTCTTCGGGAAGGAACAGGAGTGGAAGGACGGAAAGTATGTCGATACGGACAAGGACAAGATAGTCAACAATATAGAGCCCCTCTGGACAAAGGCTCCGTCTTCTCTCAAGGATGAGGACTACCTGAAGTTCTACAGGGCGCTTTATCCCGGGCATGAGGATCCTCTCTTCTGGATCCACCTGAACGTTGACTATCCGTTCACGCTGACAGGCATTCTCTACTTCCCGAAAATCAAGAGCCACATTGCTGTGGAAAAGAACAAGATCCAGCTGTACTGCAATCAGATGTTCGTGACGGACCATGTCGAAGAGATTGTGCCGGAGTTCCTGACGCTGCTCCACGGCGTCATCGACTCGCCGGACATCCCGCTGAACGTGTCGAGGAGTGCCCTGCAGAGCGATTCTGCCGTACGCAAGATTTCCACATACATCACGAAGAAAGTCGCCGACCGTCTCGAGGACATCTTCAAGACTGACCGTGCCGATTTCGAGAAGAAGTGGGACAACCTCAAGCTGTTCATGGAATATGGCATGCTGACGGACGAGAAGTTCTGCGAGCGTGCCCTGAAGTTCGCCCTGCTGAAGAATACGGAGGGCAAATTCTTCAGCTATGACGAGTACCGCAAGGCTGTCGAAGGCGCTCAGACGGACAAGGACAAGAAGGTCGTATATCTCTATGCCACTGACGTTGACGAGCAATATGCCTACATAGAGGCTGCAAAGAAAAAAGGCTACGATGTGCTCCTGATGGACTGCGAGCTGGATGCCCACTTTGTCAATCTGCTTGAGCAGAAGCTTTCCGACACGCGTTTCGCACGTGTAGACAGCGACCGCGTGGACAATCTGATCCCGAAGGAGGATCACAAGAAGCTGGAGATGGACGAGAAGGACCGCAAGAGCCTTGAGGATCTCTTCAAGACCGCACTTCCCGAGGGGAACGACTATTACGTCAGCGGAGACAACCTTGGCGAGGACGCAGACCCCGTGCTCATAACCCAGAGCGAATTCATGAGGAGGTACCGCGACATGAGTTCTCTTGGCGGCGGCGCGAACTTCTACAGTGAAATGCCTCAGTCATACAACATTACCGTCAATATGGAGAATCCTCTCGTGAAGAAGATGCTTTCCGAGAAGGATACGGACGAGGGGAAGGATATCCTTCACCAGATCACTGATCTGGCGCTTCTTGCGAACGGAATGCTTAAGGGCAAGGCTCTCAGCGATTTCATCTCCCGAAGCGCCCGCGTCGTCGGTTCTGCCTTCCTCGAGAAGAAATAGGGATCATTTCCCTGCGTTTCGGGTCCTGTCGGCAATTATGTCGTCAAAATTGTCCTTGGCCCACCCTATTAGGCTGTCTATATGAGGCAGCAGTGATTTCCCCCGTGCGGTGAGTGCATACTCGACGTGCGGGGGAACTTCTGCATAGACCTTTCTCCGGATTATCCCGTCGTTTTCCAGCGATTTCAGGGTTACGGTCAGCATCCTCTGCGATATGCCTGCAATCGAGCAGAGAAGCCAGCTGAATCGCATCGGCTCGCCTGATGTTTCGAGGTTGTACAGCACCAGCAGGGTCCACTTGTCGCTCAGGCGGCTTATTATGTTCCTGATCGGGCAGGCGGGGTCCAACACGTCTATGATGTCTTTCCTATCCATATCTTTATATATTAACACTACAAAAGTAAGTATTATGTTCCGGCAAAACAAGCCCGAAGCGTCATTGTTATTTATTCTGATATATAAACTATTTATAATCAATTATTGTTATCCTTCCGTAACTATATTACCGCCATGTGCCGTATTGCATATCAGAAAGTGATGACTTATCTTTGTGCCGTAATCAAAAATTACTAAAAGTAACTAATAATATCATATTATCATGAAAAAGATTATCGCAATTCTGGCAGTGGCGCTTATGGCTGTTCCTGCCTTTGCCAAGGGTTCTTTCGAGGTCCGTGATTTCGGCTCCTTCAAGCTCCATGTGTACAACTCCGGAGATGTAATGACCGATGCCAGTTTCATCGTCGAGAGCGAGAACGGTATCGTGAAGATGGAAGTTCCGCTCTTCAAGGCTGACAGTGCTCAGTTCGAGGATTATGCTGCCGCCCTCGGAAAGAAGACCATCGCTGTCATCGGGGACTATCATCTTGGCAATCAGGATAATATGATCCTCCCGGAAGGTATGAACGCTTTCTCTCGTGGCCCGGTCTATGGCGGAATGATGGAAGGGTTCAAGAAGTCGTTCGGAGATTCGATGATCGACCTGCCCCTCGGGAGCGGCGCCGAGATCCTTTTCGGGAAGAAACAGTACATTGACGGAGTTTCATATGAATTCCATCATGGTCCCGCGAA
>CAYTXA010000010.1:20447-21206 GCA_964440865.1 uncultured Muribaculaceae bacterium
CTCAACTCAGACACACTTTTTGAAACAGTATCTGGTCCCGCGAACGATTTCCCCGATGCGGATATCCTTATCGGCGGCAAGGTCCTTCTCGTCCATTGGGCTCCTGTCAAGGCACATCTGGGCAGTCTCCAGCTTTCTTCCAGCGAGGCTGTGGACCAGCTTATTGATGCAAGCCAGGCGGAGCTCCGCACGGGTGCAAGGCTTTTCCTGGGCGGACACAACGGCGTCGGCAAGAGGTCTGACCTCAGGTTCAAGCTCCGTTATCTCAAGACCGTGAAGAAGCTTCTGGCCGCAGAGTCTTCTGCTGAAGGTTTCGCTTCCGCTCTCAAGGCTGCATATCCTGGCCTTGCCGGAGAAGACGGTGTCGCTGCTCTTTCCGAAGCTCTCTATAAGTAATTCCTTGATACACAATGTTTAGTAGGCCGGTCCAATCCTGGACCGACCTTTCCATTTATTAAGAACTTTGAATTAGTCCAAATCCAGAATAACGGACCGCTTCAATACATCTCCAATACTTACACCTTTGATCTTCAGGTCGTTCCAGATGTCAGACGGCTCAGTAAACGTGGCTATCACTTCCCCCTTTGAGCACGTGCTTGGGCCATTACCGTCCGCACCTGCTTTCATGTACTCTTTCTTGCCGTCCCAGTTTGGATTAGCATATAGGCGACGCACTTCTATAGGATCCTTCTCCGTCTCTATTGTATAGAAATTTCTGTCTCCCGTCCAATAAAAAAGGATGTTGAACCCCACAATTTC
>CAYTXA010000011.1:0-12097 GCA_964440865.1 uncultured Muribaculaceae bacterium
ACGGTATTCGACGGCCCCGAGCGGAAGAACAGCGCCCTTGAGGTCTATGCCCTTGGCAAGGCAATGCTTGTGGGCTCCATCCTGAAGCTCCCGGATGTCGTGGAAACAAAGAAGGGCGATATCATCACGGAAGAGAACTGGCCGGTGGTGGAAGCCGCATTCGACGAAGCTCTCGCAGCAGTGAACGATTATCGCGCCCGCGAAGGGGAGGCTCTCTACAAGGACGTGACGGGCAGGATTCCGAAGATACTTTCCCTCTATGACGATGTGGAAAGCCATGAGGCAGAAAGGATTACGACTGTGAAGGAGAGAATTCTGAAGAACCTTGGCGACCTCGGACTGCAGCCGGACAAAGAGCGCTTCGAGCAGGAAATGGTCTTCTATCTCGAGAAGATGGACATCAACGAGGAGAAGGTGCGCCTGCGCCAGCACTGCAAGTATTTCATGGAGACGATAGACTCTGATCCGTATCCCGGGAAGAAGCTGGGATTCATAATCCAGGAAATGGGACGCGAGATCAACACGACGGGGTCGAAGGCCAACAATGCCGCGATCCAGAAGGATGTCGTGATGATGAAGGATGAGCTCGAGAAGATCCGCGAGCAGAGCATGAACATCCTCTAGCAGCTATTGCTGCTTTTCATTGTAGAGGCACCAGGCAGTGAGCGGGCACTCCCCGCAGAGCGGCTTGCGTGCCTTGCATGTATATCTGCCATGGAGCAGCAGCCAGTGGTGTGCTCTCGGCCTGACATCCGTGGCAAAGCCCTTTTCGAGATCCTTTTCCACTTCGACGGGAGTCTTTCCTTCGGAGAGACCCATCCTGTGGGAAACCCTGAAGACGTGGGTGTCCACGGCTATCACGGGATTGTCGTAGATCACTGATGTGAGGACATTTGCGGTCTTCGTGCCGACTCCGGAAAGCGTGACGAGCTTGTCCACTGTCTCGGGGATTTTCCCGCCGAAATCAGAGACGACTTTCCTTGCCATCGCGACCAGATGCCGCGACTTGGCGTTGGGGTAGGATATGCTCCTGATGACTGCCAGCACGTCCTCCGGCTCTGCCTTGGCGAGAGATTCCGGGTCAGGGAATTTTTCCATGAACGAGGGCATCGTCGCATTGACCCTCGCGTCCGTGCACTGGGCAGACAGCATCGTGGCAACGAGCAGTTCGTAGGGGCTCCCGTAGTGCAGCTCCGTCGTGGCGTCGGGATTGTGGGCCATGAACCACTCCGTCAGAGCCTCGAATCTTTCCTTCAGTGTCATGGGCTATATTTCGAGAGACAGGTCGATGACCTCGTCGTCCTTCTGCTCGGCGCATTTCTCGTCCTTGCAGACGAATACCCTCCCGTGATATTTTTCGAATATCTGGCGGTTGTGGGTCACCATCACTATCGTAGTGCCTTCCTTGTTGATTCCCGTCAGCAGGCGCAGGATTCCGACCGCCGTCTCGTTGTCGAGGTTTCCGGTCGGCTCGTCGGCAAGGATGACTTCCGGATGGTTCAGGATGGCCCTCGCGATTACGATTCGCTGCTGTTCTCCTCCCGACAGCTGGTGGGGCATCTTGTGCGCCTTCGTCCCCATCCCGACCGCCTCAAGCACGTCGGCGATGCGCTTGTCGATCTCCGCCTGGCTTTTCCACCCCGTCGCCTTCAGGACGAATGCGAGATTGTCGTGGACCGTCCTGTCGACCAGCAGCTGGAAATCCTGGAATATGACTCCGACTTTCCGCCGCAGGTAGGGAATTTCTTTCTTTCTGATCGTGCGGAGATTGTAGCCGCAGACTTCGCCTTCGCCCTTGAGGAGAGGGTTCTCCGCGGTCATTGTCCTGATGATGGATGTCTTGCCGGTCCCGACCTTGCCGACGATGTAGACGAAGTCGCCGGGGTAGACTTCCATGTTGAGGCCATAGACTACCGTGGCCTCGCCGTTCAATATGTCTGCATCCTGGAAGGAGATGACAGGAGGATTATTTTTCATACTTGGACAAATATAGAAATAAAATTGCTAATTTTGGAAATTGCACAAGTATCGATCTCAATTGGGAAAAATTGATATGAAAATAAGGAAGACAGCCGCTCTGGCTGCGGCAATGTTGCTTTTCGCGGGGACCTCTGCCACAATGATGGCACAGGCTCCCGATGATTTTGATTCCGGGATGAGGGAAGCCCTTGCCCTCTACGAGAAGGGGAACTTCGCCGCTGCGAGGACCGCCTTCGAGAATCTCGGGGACAACCCCCAGGCGGAAGGATATGCCGTTCTCTGCGCCGTGAGGATGAAAACGGCTGGCTATGAGCCTCTTATGAATGCGTATTTCGCCAGGAAAGGCTGGTCCGGGCTCATGCCCAAGATCCGCTGGTACCATGCGCTCAACCTCTTCGATGCCGAGGACTACAATGCCTCTCTAGGGCAGTTCCGCCTTGTCGGGCCGAAGTACGTCGAAAAGAGCGACCTGGCGGAGTATTGGTACAAGAGAGGATATGCCGCATTCGAGACCGGAGATAGAGGGGAGGCGATGGACGACTACAGGAAGGTCGATGCCCTGCCCCTTAGCGACTACTCCGCTCCTGCACGCTACGGAATCGGCTATATGCTCTATTCCGACAAGGAATTCGCAGAGGCTCTCCCGTGGTTCGAGAAATCCGTCGGAGACCTCCGCTTCAGCGACGTAAGCAGCTACTACATAATGGAATGCCACTACATGCTGAAGGACTACAAGTACGTGACGGACCATGCCGAGGAGATCTACGCCAGGGTTCCGGCAGAGCGCAAGCCGCATCTTGCAAGGCTGATTTCCGAATCGTACCTGATCCAGGGCGACGCTGCTTCCGCAAGGAAGTACTATGACGAGTTCGGGGACGGGGAACGCACGAGGGGCGACTATTTCTATGCCGGCTCCCTTCTCTACACCCTCGGCGACTACAAGGGTGCTATCGACAATTACTCCGGCATGACCGAAAGGACGGACTCTCTCGGCCAGATTGCCGAATACAACATGGGCTACAGCTACATCCAGACCCGAAACAAGGTCTCAGCCCTCGATGCATTCCGCAACGCTTCCGCCCTCGAGTTCGACAAGAAGATGCAGGAGGATGCATGGTTCAACTACGCCAAGCTCTCCTTCGACTTGAACCATGACGGCAGCGTGTTCGAGCAGTACATGGAAAAGTACCCGAAGACGCAGAAGAACGACCTGATCTACAGCTACATAGCTCTGGCAGACCTCTACGACAGGGACTATGCCGGCGCAGTCGCCGCCTATGACAACATCGACTACCTCGACGACGATATGAAGGCCAACTACATGAAAGCCAACTATCTACGCGCCGAGCAACTTATCCGGGGAGGCGCATGGCGCCAGGCCGTGCCTTACCTCAAGGCGGCTACGTTCTATTCTCCGGACTATGACCCGTTCAACCAGCTTTCCCGCTACTGGCTCGGGGAGGCCTACTACCACGGGGACGATTTTCCCGACTCGAGGGAGACATTCACGGAGCTCTACAATTCCTCCGCGCTCGATGCCAAGACAGAGGGCAGGCTTCTGCCCTACAACGTCGGCTACTGCTACTTCCAGGAAAAGGACTACGAGCATGCCTTGCGCTGGTTCGGGAATTATCTAGGGAGCGGGGACAAGCTGCAGAGGCGCGACGCCATGCTCCGAAGTGCAGACTGCGACTTCCTAATGAAGGACTACAAGAAGGCCGTAGGGTCGTACCGCTCTGTAGCTGAGGCATATCCGGATGCCGGAGACATCTACCCGTACTATCAGGCCGGCCTTGCAAGCGGCCTGAGCGGGGACAACAAGGGGAAGGCGGAGATCCTTGAGACAGTCAGGACCCTCTCTCCCGCGAAGCCGTACTACAGCGAGTCGCTCTATGAGCTCGGGCGTGCTTATTCGGCACTGAAGAAGCCCGCCAAGGCCGCAGAGTGCTATTCCGATCTCGTCAGGAACGGCCGCGACAGCACCTACATTGCCCGCGCCATGCTCGGCCTCGGGCTGATTTCCCGTGACCGCAAGGACTATGACGATGCACTTTCCTGGTACAAGAAGGTTGTCAGGATGATGCCGTCTTCGGACTATTCCGCCGATGCCCTCCAGGCAATCCAGACAATCTACAGGGCAAACGGCAACACCTCTGAGTATCTCGCCTATATCGACAGCCTCGGCGGAGGCAACACTCTCAGCGACAGCGACAGGGAGCAGATGCTTTTCTCTGCCGGCGAGCAGGTTTTCCTCTCCGGTAACTACGAGAAGGCGCTTTCTTCCCTGCTTTCCTACGAGGAGGCCTATCCTGACGGGAAGTACCTGGGCAAGAGCGATTTCTACATCGCCGAGTCCTACCGCGAGACCGGATCGAAGGAGAAGGCATGCGACTTCTACAGGAAGGTGATGGCCCAGGACGGGAATGATTTCGCGGAGATTTCCGCCCAGAGGTTCGCGACGCTTTCCTACGGGATGGAGAATTTCGAGGATGCGATGGCAGGCTATTCCCGCCTGCTCGATATAGCACGCATAGCCCAGAACCGCAAGGCTGCTCGCAGCGGACTTGTCGCATCTGCCTACAAGGCAGGCGATTATCCCGATGCAGTGACTTATGCTGACGCTCTGCTTGCCGACCAGACTTCGGACCAGGGCATGAGGCTTTCCGCGAAGTACTACAAGGCAAAGGCCCTGATGAGCACCAGCCGCCGCGACGAGGCGATGAAGCTCTTCTCCGAGATTTCCTCGGAGACCGACACTCCCCAGGGAGCAGAGGCGGCATTCGTGCTGATACAGGATGACTACGACAAGGGCGACTTCGATGCTCTCGAGAAGGCTGTCTATGCATTTGCCGATTCAGGCACCGGCGAGTCCTACTGGCTTGCCAAGGCGTTCATCGTTCTCGGAGATTCGTTCGTGGACCGCGACGACTACCGTCAGGCACGCGCCACGTTCGAGAGCGTGCGTGACGGCTACACTTCCGGAAACGCCGGAGACGATGTGCTCCAGAGCGTGGAAATGAGACTTGCCAAACTTAAGGAAATGGGAGAGTAACACTATGAAACTTAGATACATATCCATATTTGCGACTCTGCTTGTCGCCATTCCTGCCGCAGCGCAGATCGACCCCACCGTGGAAGTCACCAACGAGTACGAACGCAGTCTCAGCGTGACGAAGCCGACAATAGAGATGGCCGTCCCGGACTCGCTCCTGCGTTTCGACCTGGACTTCGACTATTCCGTGTTCGAGAATCCCTACAAGGGAGGCTACGACTTCTCGCCGTACCTGATGGACATGAAGCCGGAGGCAGACAATTTCACGGGCGACAAGTTCTACCTGCGTGCCGGTGCCGGCTATTCGATGCATCCAGTGTTCGATTTCGCCGCGACGCCCGTTTCCGGAGGGAAGTTCCTCCTGAACCTCTATGCCCGCCACCGTTCCTATTTCGGCAACTACAGGAACTACAATTCTTTCGAGAAAGATGCCGAGAACTATTCCGGGAAGTGGTCTGGCCATGACGCCGACTCGAGGATCGGGGCAGCCGGCCGTCTGGACTGGAAGAAGGGGACGCTCCATTTCGATGTTTCCGGATTTTCGCTCAATACGGACAGCCGCTGGAGCCAGGACGATTTCCTCGGCGGAGAGGCCAGGATCGGGGTCAGGAGCAATGATGCAGTGTCTTCGAAGTTCTACTACAGTGCCGACGCCCTTATCCGCTACGGAAACGAGAAATACAGCCCTGCGGAAGGAGGCAATGTGTCGTATGGATACAGCGATTTCGGGCTTGGGGGCACTGTCGGGCCGATACTTGGCAACGGCCATCGTCTTCTTGTCGGTTTCGGTGTCCTGTCGTCCAATTTCGGGGGCGACGCCGATGTCAACGTGACTGATGTCTACGCCACTCCGAGATACGTGTACGAAAAAGGAGCTGTCTCCCTGTCGCTGGGCGCCCGCCTCGGCACCATCATCTCCGACGGGAACGATGACGAGCACGGACAGATAATCTATCCGGACATCCATTTCAGCTACGAGGCTATAAAGGACCACCTTTCCCTCTTTGCCCAGGCTACGGGAGGGGAGAGGATCAACTCCTTCTATGAGATGAAGAAAGGGCGCCATTTCTTCGACGCTGGCTGGTATGCCAACCCTGCATGGTACAACGCCAAGGTCAACACTTTCGAGGAGTATAACTTCGCCGGTGGCGTAAGGGGAAATGTCGACGGCCGTTTCCGCTTCGATGTCTCCGCCGGATATGCCCGCCTGGACAACGGACTGCTCGACTGCAACTACATCGTGAAGTTCGACCCTGCATCTGCACGGCCTGTTGAGGCTCCGGCAGTTGTCTACGGCGACTACGGCCAGTTCTATGCCGAAGCCAAGGCAGTTCTCGACACGAGGAGCGTTCTCCTGGACGGCCACGTGCGGTTCACCCATGCGGATGCCTATGACAATGATGTCATGGGCTTTGCCGAGGCTCCCTTCAGCGGCACGGTCCGTGCCCGCTACGACTGGAATGACCGCATATTCTTCGGCGTCAGCGGAGACTTCGCATCAGTCAGGGAAGGATGGGTGTTCTCCAGCAAGGCAGACGCCGCCAAAGGGGAGATCCCGGGGTACTTCGACCTCGGCGTCGAGGCGGAATATGCGTTCACGAGGAAGATGTCGTTCTGGGTCCATGGCGGGAACCTGCTTGGCATGACGATTACGCGTAACCCGTTCTGCCCCGAGAAGAGCATCTATGTGACTGGCGGAATTACGATTCATCTGTAATTTTTCGTATATTTGTATGCTTAAGTAAAGAATATGGACGAGAAAAAAATGTACGAGGCGGAGGAACAGTATTCCGCCAGCAGCATACAGGTTCTCGAGGGTCTCGAGGCGGTCCGCAAGAGACCTTCGATGTATATCGGAGATGTAGGTGAAAGGGGTCTGCACCACCTTGTCTATGAGGTGGTTGACAACAGTATCGATGAGGCCATGGCAGGGTTCTGCGACCACATCGAAGTGACAATCCTGGAAGACAACTCGATCAGGGTCAAGGATAATGGCCGCGGTATCCCGACAGGAATGCACCCGAAGGAGCACCGCTCGGCGCTCGAAGTCGTAATGACCGTCCTCCATGCCGGAGGAAAGTTCAACAAGAACAGCTACAAGGTTTCCGGAGGTCTCCATGGCGTCGGCGTGAGCTGCGTCAATGCGCTTTCCGACCTCATGACGGCCGAGGTTCACCGTGAGGGCAAGGTCTACGAGCAGCACTACTCGAAGGGCAAGCCCACCGATGAGGTCCACATCATCGGGGACTGCGACGATTCCGGTACGATCATCACGTTCCACCCTGACGCCACCATCTTCACGCAGACGATTGTCTACAAGTACGATACGCTTGCGGCAAGGCTTCGCGAGCTGAGCTACCTGAACAAGGGGATAAAGATCACTCTGACCGACCTCAGAAGCCTTGTGGACGAGTATGTTGTGGACGAGAACGGCGATTCGAAGGCAACCGGGCGCCAGGTGCACCGCAGCGACGTATTCTATTCCGAGAAAGGCCTTCGCGAGTTCATCACCTATCTCGATGCAGGCGCCGAGGAACTGATACCCGAGCCCGTATGCGTCGAGAATGACAAGATCATCCCGATCGACATCGCCCTCCAGTACAATACCGGATACAGCGAGAAGATCTATTCCTACGTCAACAACATCAACACGATAGAAGGCGGCACGCACCTGACAGGCTTCAAGATGGGCCTTTCCCGCTCGCTGAAGAACTATGCTGAGAAGAACAACCTTCTCGCAAAGACAAAGGTCGAGCTGGCCCAGGAAGACTACAGGGAAGGTCTGACCGCCGTGATCAGCGTGAAGGTGGCTGAGCCTCAGTTCGAGGGCCAGACCAAGACAAAGCTCGGCAACCCCGAGGTCACGAGCGCTGTCTCACAGGCTACTGCAGCCGCCATGGACGACTACCTCGAGGAGCACCCGAAGGAGGCGAAACTGATCATCGACAAGATCGTGCTTGCTGCGACCGCACGCAATGCCGCCCGCAAGGCGCGCGAGATGGTCCAGCGCAAGACAGTCATGACGGGAGCCGGACTTCCCGGCAAGCTTGCCGACTGTTCCGAAAGGGATCCGGCTCTGTGCGAGCTCTTCCTCGTCGAGGGAGATTCCGCAGGCGGAACGGCCAAGCAGGGCCGTGACCGCCGTATCCAGGCAATCCTTCCGCTACGCGGAAAGATCCTGAACGTGGAGAAGGCCGCAGAGGACAGGGCCTACGAGAGCGAAGCGATCAAGAACATCTACACGGCTCTCGGAGTGCAGGTTGCGCAGGAGGACGAGAACGGCGAGAAGAGGATGGACCTCAGCAAGCTCCGCTACCACAAGGTCATCATCATGACCGATGCCGATGTGGACGGAAGCCACATTGCCACCCTGATCCTGACGCTCTTCTTCCGCTACATGCCCGACCTGATCAAGGACGGCTACGTCTATCTCGCGACCCCGCCGCTCTACCTCGTGAAGAAAGGAAAGCAGGAGGAATACTGCTGGACCGACGGCCAGAGGGACGCGGCATCCGCCAAAATGGGCAAGGGCTGCACGATCTCCAGGTACAAGGGTCTGGGAGAAATGAGCGAGCAGCAGCTCTGGGACACGACCATGAACCCGAAATCCCGTCTTCTCCGCCAGATCACCATCGACAACGCTGCCCAGGCAGAGAGGACATTCTCCATGCTCATGGGGGACGATGTCCCGCCACGCAGGCGCTTCATCGAGGAGAATGCCAACTACGCAAACATTGACGCATAAACAAAACCACAAGATATGTACTCAGACATTTTCGACCGTATCGAAACCGGTTCCGCAGGTCCTATAGGCCAGTATTTCAAGCAGGGATTCGGATACTACATGTATCCTCGCCTCGAGGGCGAACTCGGACCCCATATGACCTTCAATGGCATTCCGGTTCTCAACTGGAGCCTCAACAACTATCTCGGCCTGGCAAACCATCCCGAAGTCCGCAAGGTTGACGCAGAGGCTGCCGCGAAGTACGGCCTCGCATATCCGATGGGTTCCCGCATGCTCTCCGGCCACACCCGCGAGCATGAGAGACTCGAGCAGATTTTCGCGAAGTTCGAGAAGAAGGAAGACGCATTCCTCTTCAACTTCGGCTACCAGGGAATCGTCAGCACCATCGATGCGCTGACGGGCCGCCACGACGTAATCGTCTATGATGCAGAGTGCCACGCCTGCCTGCTCGACGGTATCCGCCTCCATATCGGAGAGAAATACAAGTTCCGCCACAACAACATCGCCGACTTCGAGAAGGTTCTCGCAAAGGCTGAGGAAGTCGCTTCCGCGGGCGGCGGCGGAGTTCTCGTCATCACCGAGGGCGTGTTCGGAATGACCGGTGCCATGGGCATCCTTTCCGACATCGTGGCTCTCAAGAAGAAGTATCCGTTCCGCTTCCTGATCGACGACGCCCACGGCTTCGGCCTCATGGGCGAGCACGGAAGGGGAACATCCGAGGAGCAGCACTGCATGGACGGAGTTGACCTCTACATCGGAGCATTTGCCAAGAGCATGGCATCCATCGGCGGATTCGTCGCCGGTCCCCACGCCATCATCAACTACCTCAGGGCCAATCTCCGCAGCCAGATGTACGCCAAGAGCCTGCCGATGGCATTCGTGCTCGGCAACATCAAGCGCATGGAAATCATCGATTCTCCCGAAGGAGATGCCCTCAGGGCAAAGTGCAAGGCCATAACCCACGCGATCCAGAAGGGCTTCCGCGATGAAGGCTTCGACATCGGCGAGGCTCAGGCCTGTGTAACTCCGGTCCACATCAAGGGCGGCATCGGCCAGGCAACAAAGATGGCGAAGGACCTCAGGGAGAACTACAAGATCTTCTGCTCCATGGTCATCTACCCTGTCATCCCGAAGGGCATGATCATCTTCCGCATCGTCTCCACGGCGGCGCACACCATGGAGGATGTCCAGTACACCCTCAATGCTTTCAAGGAAATCAAGGCAAAGCTCGATGCCGGAGCCTACGACGGCGAAGACATCGCTGCAATGACAATCGAATAATACTTGCCATGAAGTACCAGGATTACTTCAGGGACAAGCTCATAATAGTGACGGGAGCCAGCTCGGGTCTCGGGCTGGCTTCTGCCGGATTATTTCTTTCCCTGGGAGCGAAAGTCGTGATGGCCGCCCGCCATCTGGACAAGCTTCAGGAGGAGGCCGCAAGGCTCGCCCCTGACCAGTCCAAAGTGCTGTGTGTCAAGGCGGACGTTTCGCTGGAGGAAGACTGCAAGTCCCTGATAGATAGGACTGTGGAAAAGTTCGGCGGAATAGACATCCTCGTCAACAACGCCGGCATCTCCATGAGGGCGATGTTCCGGGACCTGGATCTGTCCGTAATAAGGAGGCTCATGGACGTGAATTTCTGGGGCACAGTCTATTGCACCAAATATGCGCTTCCATATCTGCTGAAGTCGAAGGGCTCTGTCGTCGGGGTCATTTCCATCGCCGGCTACACGGCTCTTCCAGCCCGCACAGGCTATTCCGCTTCGAAGTATGCTGTACGCGGTTTCCTCGACACGCTCCGCATAGAGCATCTTCCCGACGGGCTCCATGTCCTGGTATTCGCGCCCGGCTATACCAACTCGAATGTCCGCAATGCCGCGCTCACCGCTGACGGCACCCCGCAGGGGCAGACCCCTCTCGACGAGAACGGCCTGATGAGTTCGGAAGAATGTGCCGAACATCTTGCCAAGGCCCTCTGGAAGAGAAAGAGCCACGTGACGCTGACCGCCCTGGGAAAAGTCGCCATTGCCGGCCACAATCTCTTCCCGGACACGACGGACAAGCTGACCTACAAATATATAGCAAGGGAAAAAGACAGCCCGTTCAAATAGACGTAAACTCCTGAATGCCATGACTATTCCATTGCCGAAAGACAAGAGGGTGTACTGGTCCCTCGCAGCGCTCTGCGTCCTGCTTCTCGTCATGATGCCGAGAAGAGGAAAGTTCGACTATAAGTACCAGAGAGGTTTGCCCTGGCCCTATGAGACGCTCGTTGCCCAGTTCGACTTCCCGATCCTGAAGACAGACGAGCAGATCCAGAGCGAACGAGACGCGGCAGGGGACAGGGTGATTCCGTATTACCGCTACTCCGAGGCCGCTGCCCAGACTGTGATAAACGGCGTACGTGCCCTCGACCTGGGACAGTATTCGTACCTGATGGGGAGCATACTGAACTCTCTCAATTCCTCCTACGACAAGGGAGTCACGGCAGAATGGGAGACATATTCGAGATACTTCAAGCCCTCGGGAGACGATATCCTCTTCGTCCACAGGGACAAGCGTGCCACAAGGCGTCCCGCGACGGATGTCTACACTATCTCAGGAGTCAAGTCCAAGCTCCTGAAAGATGTCGGGAGCGAAGCGAAGGGTGCGAACCTCGATTCGCTCTTCAGTTCGTGCGGGCTCTATGACCTTCTGGCCCCGGACCTGATCTATGACAATGAGACGACCCAGCTGATCCATGCCGAGTCCGCAGACTACATTTCTCCGACTGAAGGGTTTGTCAGCTCTGGCCAGACAATCGTATCCAAGGGAGAGCTTGTGACTGCTGAGGTCCAGCAGATGCTGGATTCGTACAAGGCTGAATATGAGAACGTTGTGGGATACTCCGGACCTCGTGTGCTGCTTTTTGCCAGCAACCTCGGCTTCGCCCTTGCGCTGACGATGCTTTTCTTCTTCGCTGTGCTTTTTGCTGCTCCGGACGAGTTTTCCCGCTTCAACCACTGGCTCTACATCTGCACGGTGTTCATGGTTGCGGTCACGAGCATTTTCCTGTTCAACAAGAACAACCCCGAGCTGCTGTACCTTGTCCCATTCACGGTGACGGCCCTGTTCCTGCTGCCGTTCTTCTATGCGAAGCTCGTGCTTCCGGTCTATGCCGCGTCCCTCGTTCCGCTCCTGATCTTCACCCCGAACGGCACCGAGCTCTATACCATGTTCCTTGTCGCAGGCGCAGGAACCATGTATTTCTTCCATATCTTCCGCCACGGCTGGAAGCAGTTCGTCAATGCAACCATAACCTTCGTCATCCTTGCGCT